>NZ_CP030052.1:900000-981946 GCF_004114975.1 Bradyrhizobium guangdongense | reverse complement strand
GGGGATCACGAGTCACGTACTGGCGTTTGCGCTGAGTGACCGACGGGCGCTGGAAGGTCACAAGTTATTCCAAGAAACCGGTAGCCGCTTTGAGATGTATTACTGCAACCGCACAGATCCGCGCGAACGAGTAAGGTCGACGGTCGCAAATGCCGCATCGTCTTAGTCGCCTTACGACTGAGCTTCGACTGGCTCGCCTCAATCGACTAGATCCAACTGGGCACCCTCTTGTCTGAAGCATATACGGCGCGGCGGTCTGTATTTCTCCTTCCTAGCAGTCCCGATATTCTCAGCCGGGACAATCGTACCCAGAATATCTAAGTACCGATGCAATTCGACCATTGCGACCAGAAGCAAACCGGCGGCCAGCTTTAGCTCAGAGCGACGCGGTTGCGCCGCCGATTGAACTCGTGGCTCTCGCCGGGAGCGAAGATGACAGGGTGATCGAGACGATCAACGATGATCCGGCTAGGCCATCGTAGCTTCCAATGCCTCAGCACCACAAGCAGCCCGACGGCTCTCGTGCGGCGCTCGCAAATCTGCTCGCTTTGTATTGTGTTCCTAAGAGCAGAATTCTGCAAAGGGGTTCTATTTCCCCTGGTAATTTGGGGGCCGCTTCTCGAAGAAAGCGTCCATCCCTTCCTGCTGATCAGAAGTGGTGAAAGCAACCCGGATCGCTTGCCGTTCAAATTCCACACCGGCATCGAGGTTCGTTTGATAGGCGGCCAGAACGGCAGCCTTCGCAAGCTCCGTCGATCGAGGCGGCTTCTGTGCGATTATTTCCGCAATCTCGAGCGCGCGTGCCCGCGCCTGGCCCGTTTCTGTAACCTCGGAGACCATTCCTGCCTGCATTGCGGCACGGGCCGAAATTGATTGGCCAGTGAGGATCATCAGCATGGCAAGCGATTTGCCCGCCACGCGTGTCAACCGCTGGGTTCCGCCGTCACCCGGCAAAACGCCGATGTTGATTTCAGGTTGACCGAAGAGCGCGCCTTCGCCTGCGATAATGATATCGGCCAGCATTGCAAGTTCGTGACCGCCCCCAAGACAAACGCCCTCTACGGCAGCTATGATCGGCTTGAGACAGTTGGTGAGGTCGCGCCAATCATTGCGTCGGGCGAGATTGTTAATGGCCTCGAAGCCGCGTTGTTGCATCTCCTTGATATCCGCGCCCGCGCAAAAGAACGTGTCGGTGCCGCAAAGCACGATGCAGCGGACGTCCTCATCCAAAATTGCGTCTCGGCAGGCCGATGCAAGTGCCGCGATAAGCTCATTGCTCAGGGCATTTCGCTTCGCCGGCCTGTTCATGCTCAGCAGGCGGACGTGCGGGAGAGGGGAAGTGGATAGCACGAGTTCGGATTTTTGGATCACGAGAGAATTCTTCCTGGAGAATGGGAGAAGAACCAGAACTTCTTCTCGACTTGGATCGGGATGCACCTTGCGTAAGCTGGCTTGCAGCGAGCTTCGGAGAGATCATTGCGTTGCACACAATTCGCTGCCATTCATCCGGGCAAGCTGCCGAGGACCCGAGGTTGATATGGTTGCTATCGTGCGAGCAAGGCCAGGAAAAACAGACACCACATTGTGGTTTGGGCGGGCTATCCGAAAGCCTTTCTGCTTCGAGCCTCCTGAATCGCCTGCTCCGAGAAGCCAAAGGAAGTCAGGACCTCCTCGGTAGCGGCACCGATCGGCGCGGGGTGAATCCGGACGGCTGGAGGTGTGCGTGAGAGCCGGACTGGCAGTCCGGCGAGCGAAACGACTCCTCGCCCGGGTACCTCAACCTGCCACATGATGCCGTTTTGGCTTGCCTGAGGGTGGCTGATCGCTTCTGGAATTTCATTCACAGGTGAGCAGAGCAGATCCACGGAAGCCAGACGATCGAGTACCTCCGAAGTGTTCAAGGTCATCAAAGCCGGCGCACAATATTCCTGAATGGCGGTCAGATTTTCGATCTGCTTTTCGCGTGTAGCGAGTTCAGGCCGCGTGCTTATGTCCGGTAGATCGAGCGCCTGGCAAAGCAGGCCAAGCGGGTTGTCGCGAAAGAGCATTACAACGGCTACCCAACCGTCCGCGGTCCTGACGAGCATCGCCTGACGCGTCCAGTCGGTTTTCACACCATAGATGCTCTCGCTGGCGATTTCGCACAGCTGCATAGCGAGCGAAACATCGAACAGCGACGTCGACACCAGTTGTCCCCGGCCCGAGGTCTGGCGTTCGATGACGGCGGCAAGAATGCCCTGGACGAGCGACATCGCCGCGCCATAGTCGACAATAGGAGAGTTCGTCAGCTGCGGAGGCTGGTGCTCCTGCAGTCCTCCCCGTGCCAACCCGCTAAATGCCTGCGCCAGCATGTCCTGGCCCGGACGATCTGCAAGCGGACCTGTTTCCCCGAAACCAAACCCCGCAGCATAGATGAGACGGGGATTGCGTGTGCTAAGATCCTTATAGCCGAGGCCCAGCCGCTCCATCACGCCGGGGCGGAAGTTGTGCATCAACACGTCAGCGCGGTCGACCAGGGTCAGCAAGATCTCAAAGGCGGCCGGGTTCTTCAAATCCAAGGCGAGTGTCCGCTTGTTTCTGCCCATCGCAGCGTAATACGCGCTCATCCCGCCGACGCGGGTGGCCTCAAAATCAAGCCCGCGCGTGATGTCACCTTGGGGACGTTCGATCTTGATGACGTCCGCGCCAAAATCCCCCAACACCTGTCCTGCAAGCGGCACCTGCATCACCATGCCGACTTCCAGAACGATCAAGCCGTCAAGGGCGCCACGCGCTACGGAGGCAGTTGCTTTATCGCTCACGACAGGCCTTTCCCTCAGATTGGAACGCTCGATACTATGCCGCGCGATCGTCGCCGTCAAGATTACTATATCCCATTATAAAATTGATATATTGCAATGCGCTGCGAAACCGGCTTTGAATGCGATTGCCGAATCGAGGCGCCGAACAGGCGTTTGGGCCAGCACCTGCCGGAAAGGGGATCACTCCCTGCCGCCGAAAAGCAGGTGCCGACGCAGTTGGACGTCCTGAGACGTTCTGCAAGGCTTGGTGACGGGGGGCCTGATGACGAAGAACTACATCGCCGGTGAATGGATTGCGGCAGCCAAGGCAGTCGCGAACATCAACCCGTCTGATACTCGCGACATCGTAGGCGAGTACGCCCAAGCCTCTGTAGAAGAGGCGAAGCGTGCGATCGATGCGGCCCATGGCGCCTTTCCGGCTTGGGCGCGTTCGACGATCCAGAGCCGCCACGACGTTCTGAAAGCCGTGGGTGACGAGATATTGGCC
This sequence comes from Bradyrhizobium guangdongense, assembly GCF_004114975.1. Lineage (NCBI taxonomy): Bacteria > Pseudomonadati > Pseudomonadota > Alphaproteobacteria > Hyphomicrobiales > Nitrobacteraceae > Bradyrhizobium > Bradyrhizobium guangdongense. The sequence goes on along the minus strand of NZ_CP030052.1, from coordinate 978,658 downwards.
CGCAAGGACGAACTCGGACGCCTGCTCTCACGTGAGGAAGGAAAGACCTTGCCGGAGGGGATCGGCGAGGTCGCTCGCGCCGGCCAGATCTTCCATTTCTTCGCGGGTGAGTGCCTGAGGCTGAGCGGCGAGAAGCTGCTCTCCGTGCGAGCCGGCATAGACGTTGAGATGTCCCGCGAGCCGCTCGGCGATCACGCCATGGAATTTTCCTATGGCCATTCCGGCCTGGAAGATCGCCCCGGCACTGGCCTATGGCAACTCCGTCGTGTTCAAGCCTGCAGAACTGGTCCCCGCCTCGGCAAACGCCCTTTGCGACATCATTGCGCGCGCCGGCGTTCCCCCCGGCGTCTTCAACCTCGTCATGGGGAGCGGCTCGGTCGTGGGCGAAACAATGCTCGCCAGTACGAAGGTGGCCGCGATCTCCTTCACCGGCTCGTTGTCGACCGGCCGGCGCATTGCCCAAACCTGCATTTCTGCCGATCCCATGAAGAAGATGCAGTTGGAGATGGGGGGCAAGAATCCAATGGTGGTGCTCGACGACGCCGACCTAAAGGTGGCCGTCGAATGCGCGATCAACAGCGCCTTCTTTTCGACCGGCCAGCGCTGCACGGCCTCATCTCGCCTCATCGTGACAGATGGCATTTACGACGCCTTCCTGGCAGCTATCACGGAAAGGATGGATGCGCTGGTCGTGGATGACGCCTGCAAGCCAGGAACGCAGATTGGGCCGGTGGTTGATCAGAAGCAGCTGGAGCAAGACTTGATGTACATCCGCCTCGGCCAGGACGAGGGGGCCAAGCTCGTCGCTGGGGGCGAGCTATTGAAACGCGATGCGCCCGGTTTCTACTTGTCGCCCGCGCTGTTTGCAGAAGTCGACAATCGGATGCGGGTCGCGCGCGAAGAAATTTTCGGCCCGTGGCAGCACTGATCCGGGCGCGAAATTATGACGAGGCCCTTGAGATCGCCAACGACACCCCATTCGGACTATCTTCCGGAATCTGCACCACAAGTCTGAACTATGCCAGCCATTTCAAGCGCAACGCGGAGGCTGGCATGGTGATGGTCAACCTGCCGACGGCGGGCGTCGACTATCACGTGCCCTTCGGCGGCCGCAAAGGTTCGTCCTATGGATCACGTGAGCAAGGGCGCTACGCTGCAGAGTTCTATGCGACTGTGAAGACAGCCTATGCGTTTGATGGAGGTCCACCATGAGCGTGATGGCGGCCGCCTGAAAGCGCCCGAGTTGAACAGTTCTGCACGTTCAGATGATTGACATGCTGGCTTCGTTGCCGACTTCGAGCGAAGCTGCGACCTGGCGGAGCGCCCATTCGAGATCTTCGATGTTTTCGGGAACGCCGATCGATATCCTCAGCCCCGAGATCAAGGAGGGATCAACCACGAGCGCCGAGGGCGGCGTTGTGATGACGCCCCGTTGCAATGAACGGGCTGCCACCTGTTGAGCAATGTCGCTTGGCAGGTCCATCCAGATGTGAAAGCTGGCCGGATGATCTGCACGTATATGCGGCCGGAGGATTTGGGAGGCAAGCTTCACGCGCTTCTTCGCCTCCTGGACCAGAGACTGCTTCACGCGCGCGGCTGTTCCCGTGCGGATCCATTCGGATACGATGAAGGTTGAAATCGGCGAGGCCATCCAGCAGGTCGCGCGCATAGATTGATGAATCTGCGAAAGATAAGGCTCGGGCGCGACGAGCATTCCGATGCGCAGACCCGGCGCCAGGCACTTCGACAGCGTATTGACATAGAAGGTCCGCTCCGGCGCCAATGAGGCGAGCGGCTCGCTGGTCTCGTCCAGGAAGCCGTATGCGTCATCTTCGATGATCAGGATGTCCCGCTTACGCGCGATCCGCACGATCTCTCGCCGGCGTGCCGCGCTCATGATTCTCGCGGTTGGGCTCTGGATGGTGGGAATAGCAAAAAGCACCCGCGCTGCCCCGCTTGCCGCCGCTTTGTCGAAAGCGCCCGGCAGCAATCCTTCGCCATCCATCGGCAGCCCGATAAGGTCGAGCTTTGCGAAATGAGCATAGGACTTCATGCCGTGATAAGTGCCGGCCTCGACGAAGACTTTGTCACCAGGCTGGCAGATCGAGCTGAAGGTCAGCGCTATCCCGTGCTGTGCTCCATTCGTAATAACGAGGTTGTCCGGATTGGCTTCGAAGCCCGATTGACGAAATAGGCCGGCGAGCTGGGCCCGGTGTTCGGCAACACCAGAGTGGGAGAGGTATCCCACGTAGTCGGAGATGTCAGCCGTTGGAAACGTAGATGGGCTCTCAGCTAGCACCTTGGGCAGTAACGCCGGCCCTGGGATGTTGAGGCTGAGATCGACAACCTTGCCACCGGACGCAGGGGTCGGCCTCTGTGACGCGACAAACGTCCCGCGGCCGACGTGCCCCAGAAGCAGGCCGCGCCGTTGACCTTCTGCATAGGCCTTGATGACCGTTCCGACGCTGAGGCCGATCTCCTCTGCCAAATCACGCTGGGTAGGCAGCCTTGTTCCTGCCGCAAGAGTTCCTGCCGCGATGTCGTGTTCGATGGCCTCGACGAGCCGGACGAACAGGGGAGCGGTGCCAGCCCGCAGGTGAGGGTGCCATTTCTGCATTTTGATTGCTTATCTCAGAATACCGCGCTTTCGCTATCCCAATTTTTGGTCCACCAGATCAAGCTCATAGCGGCCGCACCCTCACGATCTCTGTTTGCTTTTCCTCGATGAGCGAGTTGCGCAATGGCCGCCCGAAAGCCGGAGATTCGATCTCGAAAGCGTCACCGCCGCGCAGCTTGACGCCGGCCGAAAAGCTTAAGGCGCTCGCGCCGAAGAAATAGACGTGGACGTCGCCGGGCCGACGAAACGCGCGGTATTTGAAGTGATGGTGCTCAAGATTCTCAATGGAATGAGACATGTTGTTCTCGCCCGAGATAAAGCTTCCGGACCAGATCGCTTCGCCAGCTCGCAAGACGCGGACCGTTCCGGATACCTCGTCCGGAAGATCGCCCACGAGGAGTTCGGGACCATAGGAGCACTGGCGCAGCTTTGAATGAGCAAGGTAGAGGTAGTTTCGCTGCTCCATCACATGATCGGAGTATTCGTTGCCGAGGCAGAAGCCGACACGCAGTACGTCGCCTCCCTCGCCAATGACGTAAAGCCCTACAATTTCGGCCTCCTCGCCCCCGTCTTCAGCATAGGACGGCAACGTGAGGGGTTGCTCAGGTGCGACTGCCCAGGAGCCATCACCCTTATAGGCCCACTCTGGCTGGACCCCGATGGATCCCGGCGGAGGCTTTCCACCGTCCAGGCCAAGCTTGAACATCCGCATTGAATCGGAAAGTTCGCCTGCGGCCAATTTCGCGTGCATGGCGTCGCGCGACTCGGCGCTACCGAGGTGCGTAAGTCCAGTCACCGCGATCATGCAACGCGAAGGATCAGCGTGGTCGAGAGGCGGCAACAGCCGCTTCTCGCGGATGATCGCATCGTAATCGACCTTCTCTCCGAAGCCGCACCTTTGGACGCATTCGGCAAGCGATAGCCGGGAGCGGGCTGCCTCCAAGGCTAATTCGCGTACACTTGTCCGATTGTTCACGAGCACAGGGACCCCGTCGCCCGCCTGGAGCGCAGCGACATGACGAGAACCGTTCAGAGATACAAATTGGATGAGGCGCACGAGATCCATTCCAGGTGAGAGCCAGCCGCGCTGATTGCGGCAAAGCCAGACTGACATTCAAATTGAGATAGGTCAATGTGCTTGGCTAATCGGGGGTGCCAATATTTCATGAGCGATTTCAGTCGTATAGATGTATCAATCCTTCAGCTAGAATGATGGCTACCAGATTGATATATCCTAATTGTATTTGAGATAGTCTATTGCTTGACATTGGCCCGTCATTGTGATGGTCTCGCTCGATATTGGGCTAGTGCACAGAGATGCCGGCCGTCATGGGAGACGAAGCGGTGGAGGCGATTTACTGGTTTCATGGGAGGAGCGGCTGGGCTGGCGATATTGCAGTCCATGCCAAGCTTCTCGCCAGCCCGCGCCCTTTACAACCATCCCTCTCGCGCTCGCGCGAGCCCCTTTGTCTTTCCGCGCAAGTCCTTGTGATCCAAGCGGCGGCCCCGAGACGATCTCATCATTCACCTTTTCCAGGTCAGTTCGGCTTACGTAAGCAGATACTCGATCAGCTCGCATCGTTTGCGCGGAAAAGTAGGAAACGTTCGCCTCGCCAAGCCGAGCGGACGTCTCAGCGCGGAGGAGTTTGTCCGCCTGCCTTGAATCGAAAAACTTAAGCGTCCCGCAGAAGGGCGCATTGCTACAGGAGGGACCATGGAGTTGGGACATAAGCCCGCCCGCGGGCTGTTACACAGACGATTGGAATGAAGGAAGCCCGATCAGCTGCCTTCGATCGCGCCAGCGTCCATTTACGGGCGTGCCGCCAGAAATCTCAGCGCCTTGAGCAGGCCAACAAGCGACAGGCCGGCGCGCATTCGCGCTTGCCGCGCAAGGCTTAAGCAGTCTTACCCAATGAGCGGAAGCAGACCCATGCAAACAATGGCCCAACCTTCTATCGATTTCATTCAGCCCGAGAAGCAAGTTGCAACGAGATCAATGACTATTGGTCTGGGCGGAGGCGTCGCGCTGGAGTGGTATGACTGGCAAGTCTACGGCTTCATGGCGGCTTTTCTATCTCCCCACTTCTTCCCTTCAAATGACCCGGTCGTTTCGCTGCTGGGAGCATTTGCCGTATTTGGAGCCGGATTCATTGCGCGGCCTCTGGGAGCGGCTTTGCTTGGTCCTATCGCAGATCGCATCAGCCATAAACGCGTCATGATGATCGCTGTTACGGTCATGGCGCTATCTTCGTTCCTGATTGCGATCTTGCCGGCTCATAAGGACATCGGGACCCTTGCCACTGCAGCGCTGGTCATTCTTCGACTGATGCAAGGGCTTGCCACTGGCGCAGAGGCGGGCGTCGCCAATGCAATCGCCATCGAGTTGGCACCACCAGGTGAGGAGGGGCGGTATCTCGGCTTGATCAACGGTACATTCATCATGTTGGGTTCGATCGGAGCAAGCCTCGTCGCTTTTCTGGTGAGCGCGGCCGTCGCCCCCGAGGTCATGCGCGAGTGGGCTTGGCGAGTGCCGTTTGCGGTCGGAGGCCTGCTTGGCGTCCTCATCTTCTTCCTGCGCCAAGCAATCCCGGAAACATTGATCGCCCGCGCTATGCATCATGACGAGATGTCGCGCGTTCAGAAAACCACCGGCGGCGTTTGGAAGGCGCTCTGGAATGTGCGACTGTCGCTTCTGGCCGTGATTTTGGTGATCGGCTCGGTGCAGCTCGCCAACTACACGTACAACGTGGGCCTGCCCAACATCGCCAATGGTGTTTTCAAGGAAAACAGCACGTGGGTGTACGGCATCCTGACCCTCATGGGATTTTGCTGGATGGTCTTTTCACCTGCCATCGGTGCGTTTGCAGACAAGATAAAGCCCTCGCGCGCGTTCATCTTGATGCGCCTTCTGCTCATCCCAGCATTCTTCCTGACGCTGCTCTATTCACACCAAAGCCTTCTGACCTACGCCATGGTGATGCTGGTTGGCGGGGCCATGGTGGGCTGCAATATGGCTCTCTACAACTTCATAGCCACAACCTTGATGCCGCGCACAGTGAGAACGACAGGCGTCGCCCTTGGTTACGCAATCGGTGTGACAATTTTCGGCGGTACCACGCCCTACCTGCTGGTATGGTTGCAACGCGAGGACATGGCATGGATGTTCCCAATCTACGGGTCGCTCGTCGCTTTGCTCAGCGTGGTCGTATATCAGATCGCTAAAAAGCGCGGCTGCATCTATGTAGGCGAGTGATAACAGTCTTGTTAGGGCACTCCAGAGAGGTCCGGCCGATCGGCGGCTCCCCTCTGGAAAGGCAATGGTCTCAGTGGAACAGCGGCTGAACAAGAAACCCTTGATCTCTCCAGCCGTCAAATGCGCCCCTAGGTCCGTTCCAAGCCGCTTTAAGGATTTCGGCCGGGGTAACGCGAGAGTGACACAGAGAGCGCTCGCCGCTGGCCTTCGCCAGCAGCGAGTGCCATTTTAGATTTCTTCAGGCCGCAACCTGCCGGTTAGCAAATGAAGCGCCTCGAACAAGTAGTAGCTACCAAAGATCAATTCGGCATTACTGACGTAGTCCTCGGCTCTCGAATCCCCGCGCTTGTTGAAGCATCCTTCCACCAGCATGCCGGCTGGACGGCTATCGTTCTTATGAACCGGAGTGAGATATCGTTCGACCAGCGCCAAAGCGGTGCGTTCTCCGGCGCTACGGTATTGCCGCCGCTTACTGTCAGTCGGCGCAATCGAGCTCAATTTTAGAAGAGCCGATGCCATAAAAGCGGTCGCCGCAGTGTCCCGCTCGACGTTGGGCGCTTTAGGAGCGTCAAAATCCCAGTACGACACGCAATCATCTGGCACATGGGCGAGCCACCAGTCGGCCCCGTTCATGGCGGCTTGACGCCATCGCTCCTCTCCGCCGCCGGAAAAGTAGCTGATCGTCGAGCACACCACGCCCCACGCCTGTGCTCTTGCCCAAACGCTGTTCTCGCTGAAGCCCTTGTGTGTGTAGCGTCGGAGAACCTTGCCGGTCTCGGGATCGAGGGAGGAGGACTGGATGAAGGATCCGTCCTCACGCTGATGGACGGTCAGAACTTTATCCGTATGATTGGCAGCCACTTCGCGCATCGCGCGGTCGTCTAGAGTTCGAGCGGCCCAAAACAGCAGCAATGAGACGACCAAACTGTCGACGCTGCTTGCAGTGGCTCCCACGTCAGCGCCCTCCTCGGCATTCGCGCCAAGGGGCACAAGACCAAGGTGATGGTTGTAGCGTTGCTTCAGATCTCGTGCCGCCGCAAGGCCGAGCGTCCGCGCGCGGTGACTTCCGGTGAGCAGCGAACCCAGTCCGGCCCCGTAATAGAAGGTCGCAGCCTTGAACGCGGTATCGGCCGAGACGCGCGGTTCAAGACGCTCGCAACCTCGTTCTGCAAGATCTCTGAAGCGCTCGCCGCCGTTACTCCGCGAGGCAAGCCAAAGCATCCCCAGCCAATAGCCGCCGGTCCAGTCTCCGTTTGAAGTTGTCGTCCAGGTGCCGCTCTCCGGATCTGCCCAATGTGGATAGGCGTCGCCAACTTGTTGAGCTGTATTCTCGATCCGCCGCATCATACGTGCGATCGCTTCTTCCCAGTCTATGCTCATCAAAGCTCCTCGTGAAAATGCAGGATGGTTCCACCTGAAAGCGGGTTCTCACCATTGCTTCACTTGAGAGCTTCTCATGATTATTGCATTATATCAATCTGAAATTGGGATAGTGTATTTGCTCAACGAGGTAGGTCTTGCTACATTCAATCGGGCTCCCAGCGTGATGCCGCCAGGTCCCGAAAAGCAGCGCATGATGTTCAGCGCGGTATCAAAGTAGTCTGCGTTTGCTTGCAGGGATATTGGCGCACAGTGGAGCGCTGGCGCGCCGGCCCGAAGTTGATCTATCGATCGAGCCTTCTCAACGGTCGTCCTGGCTCGACAAACGCCGCATCCAGCCTCTGACGAGGGATTGCCGCTACGCCCAATGGGCGAGCATTCGGTAGCCCGCGTGGCGCATGTCCTTTTGCCAGGTGACTTGCTTGCCGGGTGACCTGCGCCGCGGCAGTAGTCACTAAAGAAGCTGCTTCAAGTTCAGCGCCGGATTAGCGAGCGCCTCTGCCTCGACCTTCAGTTCCCGCCTAATGATCGTCTCTGCAACTCGGATTTCCTTCGCAACGGCGCCGAGGCTTCCAAACCCACAAGCAGCCACGAGGCGCCCGCCGTCGACAAGGGAGAATAGAAGTTGGCCCCTCGGGCCTAGGCTTCTGACGACCGGGATTTCTCCGCCGCAGCAGAGGCCGACCATTTGCAAAGTCTCATCGTATTGGTCCGACCAGAACCAGGGGAGATCGTCATACGGACGATCCTCGCCCACCATATTCGCCGCCGCAATCACCCCTTGCCGCTGCGCGTTGCGCCAAGCTTCCAGCCTGATCCGCTTTCCGTAAAGGCGATGTGGAAAGGAACAGCAGTCCCCCGCTGCGAATACGCGCGGATCCGATGTGGCCAGCATTTCGTCAAGCGCGATGCCGTTGTCGACAGCGAGCCCCGCCGCTTGCGCCAGTTCGACGTTGGGGGTTGCACCGACCCCCACGATCACGAGATCGGCAAGATGTCTTTGGCCCCCGGCCAGTACCACGCAGGAGCGTCCTTCACAAAGCTCGATACGTTCAACGACTGCCGTTGTCTCGATCCGTACCCCAGAACGCTCGTGCTTGGCCCTGATCAGTTCAGCTATGCCAACTGGCACTGCCCGGGAAAGTATGCGCGATCCTGCTTCGAAGACGATGACCGAAGCGCCTCGCAAGATCGAGCTCGCAGCAACCTCGAGCCCGATAAAGCCGCCGCCGATCACAGCCATCTCGCAGCCTTGGCCGATTAACTCGCGAAGGCGTGTGGCATCCTCATACGACCTAAGCGTTGCGACCCTTGATCCCTCAGCAATTGGCACGTTCAGGTCACGCGGACGAGCGCCAGTGGCCAAGAGGAGGCGATGATAGCCTATCTTGGCCCCATTCGAGAGAATCACCATGCTGGCCGTGCGATCAATCGAGACCACCTCACAGCCGTGGCGATAATCGATCTTCAATTCGGAAAGCCGCTCTGACGTCACAATCGTCTTCGGCCCAGGCCTCGTCTCATCGACCAGAACTGCTTTGGAGAGAGGAGGGCGCTCATACGGGAGACTGCTTTCGTTGCCGATCAACACCACGCTCTCTTCCCAGCCGCGCTCGCGCAGCGCCAGGGCGGCTGCCGTGCCAGCTTCGCCGGCGCCAACAATGGCAATCGTCGAATGAGTACTCAAATGGCCACCCCTCTTGCAGGCAGAGCCTGCTCCTCACTGGCCACGCTATCGAAGAGGTCACGGACTAGGGACCTAAGAAGAAGAGCTTCCTCCCAACGATCCGTCGTGTCCTTGCCTTGCCGATCGGTGATCGCATAGGGCTGCGGGCCAAGTTCGCAGGTAAAACTAAGGCAGGCACCCGTGCCTGCGCGCTTTCGCCAGCTTCGGAACCCGTATTTCCACCACCCCAGGAACAGATCCAGCCATATCCTGTGCTGAGGAAACGTGATCTCAACCTGAATTTGCTCGCGAGATGCAACCCGTCCATGAAACGCCCAAGCGCGATCGAGCACCTGCCGCACCAGCGCTTCATCCTCGTCCGAGATGGGATACCAGAACTCCCGACCCAGCAGGATGTGCGACAAATCGGCAAGGATCCGCATCCCGGGCACCTCGTCCATCAGATCGAGAGTAAAGAGGAGATCCGTGGTCATCCTGTTGCGATGCGTTTCGAAGTAGATCGGCATGCCTGCCTCTTCCGCCACCCTGATCCAGCCATCCAGCAGCGGGATACAATCGCTGACCCTGCGCGGACGGATGTCTGGCTGGACGTTGAGATGCAGAACGTTGATCTGCTTGGCGAGGTCGATGGCAGACTTCAAGTGATCGATCGTCTGCGGGAAGCACATGCCCTCGACTGCAAGCCCGGAACCGTTCAAAGCGCGTGCGATCAGGTTGACGCGTCCTGGATCATTGCAGGACGTAGAGATCCCGTCGAACCCCGCTTGCTGTATCATCGCCAGGTTTTCATCGAGAGAACGTTCGAAACCGTCAGGCTGCCGCCGCTCCATGGCCCAGAGGGACTGCAAGACAAGTAAACGCTGTGAGGTCATCCGCAGCTCTCACCCGCTCAGACCTTGACCATAACAATGCCATTCTCGATTTTTACCTCGTAACTCTGCAAGTCGACGCATGCGGGCAGCGCACGCGACTCGCCCGTTCGATAGTCGAAGGTGCCGAAGTGTTTCGGGCATTCGATAATTCCGCCATCGACAATGCCATCCGCAAGATGGACCTTCTCGTGTGAGCAGTGGCCGTCCATCGCGAAGTAATCGCCCTCGGGCGAGCGAACAATCACAAACGTGCGGCCGCCGTGATCGAGGCGGCGAACCTCTTCAGGCCTCAAAGCGTCCGCAGCGCAGGCCGCCACCCATTCAGCTTGTTTAGTCATATCTAGTCCTCAATCTTCAACTGGCGGCGATCAATCGGCTGTGGCTCAGTCGCGCAGCGTGCGCCAGTACCGTTGCGGCGCAAGGGCTGCCTCAACGTGACAGGCCTTCGGAGCCTCCCCGCTTCGGCGCTAACCGCCGCGCACCCACTTCTTGGCCTTTATGCGCTTATACATTCTCTCGTCGGCCTCTGGAGAGCCGTCGTGAGCCGTGCCGAACCACTCGTCGAGCGGGATGCGGCGTTCACCGTAGTTCACCTCGAAATACTTGTGGTGCAGGTAATGGTAGAAGTTGTCGGTGCTGATCGCCTTCGCATCATCCACGACCACGCGGTCGAAACCGGTATGTGACTTTGCGGGGGACAGTCCCGCGTGCATCAGCTGAAACATTGCGTGCAGCGGATGGGACGGAAGAACGAAATGAATCAATACCCCTGAGAAGTAAGCGATGTGTTCCAGTGTCGACGCCGAGAGGCCGGACCACGGCCCCGGATTGACGTTCTTGTGGTGGACCTTGTGGATGAGATGGTACAGCGGCCCAATATGGATGAGGCGGTGAATGAGGTAAAAGTGCAGTTCGCGCCACGCCGGCATCACCAGCACGAGTGCAGCACAATATAGCGGATGCGCTGCGAAATCGACGTAAGGCAAGCGGTCGTTCGCGTACATCCACCAGGTGAGCGCCTCATATGCACTCCATACAGGCACGGCGCTGCACATGGTCCAGAATATGTTCTCGGCCGTCTGACTTCCGAACATGAAGGTCGGGTTGTGCGCATCCGGCCACTTTGCATTGTATTTAAACGCCGTCTGCTGACGCCGCTCGATATAAAGAATGAAATGGAAGGTGCCGTAGAGGAGGAGAGTCAAAGCGGTGTTACGAAGCAGAATGAGCAGTATCCAGTCGGCGTGGAGTTCTCGCATCGTATCGAGCGATGGAGTGAGATAAGTCCACGATACAAGAGAGATCAGGAAATAGACCGTATTCCAGGGCAGGAGATAGCCCGGTAACCAGCGCAGTATTTTCAGCGGTTGCACCGGCCAGACAAAAATCGGCGCACGTTCGGGCTTCTTCTTTGGTACCCAATTGCCCCGCTTATCGCGCGTGCCGTACAATGCTTCGTCCATATTGCACTCCATTGCCGCTTCAAGGCAGACAGCTCGTGTGTTAGATCCTTCGCCGGCTGATTGAGATCAGCTCTCGTCGCCGTCGCAAGAGCTTTAGATCAATCGCCAAAGCCCGAGTCTTTTAGTCTCGACACGAAGGCCGCATATTCATCGTCGGCGATGTCCGATATTTCCTGCGGGCCTGGAAAGCCATTTGCGGTGACGTCAGCACGGAATGCGCTGAGAGCTTTCACGCGCTCCTGTTTGATGCGCTCCTGCAGGGCCTGAAGATCTCCATAGACCCGAGCGTGCCGGGGCCGCCGGCCTTCGCCACCGCATATGTCCTCGGTGAATAGAAAGATCACGTCAGCATCCGGTCCGGAGCCGAGCGAGACGGTCACCAGTCCGATCCGCCGGCGAATTTCCGACATGACCCGGGCTGGGATGACCTCGCATTCCACCGCAAAAGCGCCGGCTTCTTCTAGACGTCGGAAGCGCTGGAAGAGTGCCAAGGCTTCCTCCGCATATTTGCCGAAGGCGCGAAGCCTTCCGAGCCAGGTCGATTTTCTGGGAACGAGGCCCAAGTGACCGACAACCGGAATATCCTCGGCCGCGAGCATTGAGACGGTCGCCATGCCGCGTGCGGTGATCACCGCATCGGCCCCGTCGCTTAGCGCCTTCAAGGCGGTACGAAGGATGTCGTCCTGTGTTACAGCATCGGCAAAGCCCAACGCGGCGGTGACGAAGAGGTGCTTTGAGCCCCTCCGTACGGCTTCCACGTTGCGGGCGCGGGTCACCAGCATTTCAATGCCGGCCTGCTCCGCGGCCGCTGCCTCCTCGGCGGTCTCGGCAGTGACCTGAGTGTAGCGCTTGCCCGACTTTCGGGAAGCGCGCAGGTCGGCCACCGTCACCGTGCGCTCGGCCTCGCGCGCCGCCCAATCGTAAATCCGCGGCATATCGTTCCAGTTCTCACTGTTCGCGCCCAAGGCGCATTGATTTCTTGTTGCTCTCTCATTCTGCAGCCGAGGCGCGCATTGTGCGATACATCTCGTCTGCTGCGGCGCGCCTCGCCATGCCGGGAATGACCCCTAGCTTTGTGCAGACCAGGGCACCGCAGCACACCCCGAAGCGCGCGGCCTCGATCACATCCCGCCCTTCCGCCAGAGCCACGGCGAAGCCGGAATTGAACGCGTCGCCAGCACCCGTCGTGTCCACTACGTCGACCACTGCAGCCGGAATGGTGGTATCGACCTTGTCGGTGACGATCAGTACACCACGGTCGCCAAGCGTCACGATCACGTTGGCGGCCCCGCGCTTGCGCAACAGATCGACCAGCTCGCGCGAGGGCCGCGGATCATCCGGGCGCAGACCGAGCAGGATGCGAAGTTCGCTTTCATTCGGCGTCAGGAAATCGACCAACGGGAAGATTTCATCCGGCAGCGGTGCGGCCGGCGCCGGATTGAGAATGGTTTTCTTACCGTATTTGCGACCGAGCTCCATCGCCCGCATAGCCACCTCGACCGGCGGCTCCAGGACCGCCATGACGAGGTCGCTCTCGCGAATGCGGCTCTCGGCGCGATCGACAAAAGCCGGATCCATGGCGTTTGTGGCGCCATAATCCATGATAATGAAGTTCTCGCCTCGCTCATTGAGGATGATGAAGCCAACCGCCGTCGGCTTCTCGGTGATCTGCTTGACATGCGCCGTATCGACGCCCTCGGCCTTGTACAGATCAATGCCAATATCTGCGAATTGGTCTTTGCCGATGATCGCAACCAGCGACGAGTCCGCCCCGAGCCGCGCAGTGGCAACAGCCTGATTCGAACCTTTTCCGCCCGGGCCCATATCGAAACTGCTGCCTAACATCGTGACCCCGAAGACCGGGATGTTCGGAGCGCGAATGGTCAGTCCTACGGCGAAGCTGCCGACGACGGTAATTCTCGGTTTACTCATCAATTCCTCCCCTGAAAGTGCCTGAGATCAAGGCGTGGCGTGGAATGCCTCCACCACGTCGCCACAAGGGCCCTGCGCGCGGTGGCGCAGTTTCGTGGGCCGTGAGCATCGGCACCGGTCCTCCCTGAGCTCCCTCAGCGATCTCTATGGATACAAAACGTGCATCCGGGAGCCTGATCACGAGCTCATTTGTTAGTCATTGACATCGAGCCTAGATGCAGAAAGCCCCAGCGGGAATGGACAAAGCACGCTTCAATTTATATAAAACGCGCATGGCCGGCTTGCCGCAGCGCACACTTTTTCCTGAGAGCCATCAGTACGTCCTCCCTGATGCTGCCTGGACCCGATGCGCCTTTACGGTACTTAGGGCGGGCAAGGCCATCACCGCACGTGATCATCACATCGCTCGAGACAATTATCCGGGCCAGGACATTCTATACTGCTCCGCTGGGCGCGGCTTTGTAGTCAGCGAAGGCAGGACATCGACTGTTGAGCGCGGTCAGTTGATCTGGATTGCCAACGAAACGTCGCATGCGCACTGGCCGGATGAAAATGATCCCTGGACTGTTCTGTGGGTGCGGATCGACGGGCCCGACTGTGCGGCCATTCGGCGAAAGGTGTTCGGCACCGGAGCAACGCTAGCAACGATATCAGTGCCGAACGAGATCGAACGGTGGTTCGCAAGACTATTTGATGTCTTGCGCGCCAGGGATGATAACGTCGATTTGGCACTTAACTGCCTCGTGGCGGAACTGCTTCACCTCATCGCAGCACCTTCCTCGAAGCACGGTGAATCCCGTCTCCCGGCCCCATTGCGAGCCATCATTTTAAAGATGCGGCAGTCCCCGGAGCGATCCTGGCACGCCGATGAACTCGCCTCGGTCACTGGCCTCAGCGCCGCACAGACGCGGCGGCTATTTCAAGGGCATCTGCAGATCAGCCCAAGGCGCTTGTTGATTCGAGAGCGGATCATGATGGCGCAAAAGCTGCTCTTGGAAAGTGACGCTGGGCTCGGCGCAATCGCCGAACGCTGCGGTTTTTGTGACGTCTATCACTTCAGCCGTGAATTTAAGCGCAGCACTGGCACCAGTCCCAGCACCTGGCGGCGAGCTGAGGGAAGATAAGCCGGTGTATCAGGGCTGCGTCGTATACGCGGCGATCAAGGGCTCGAAGCAGCGACTTCACGTCGCTGCCCCTGATCCTCTGCGAACACTTCTGAACTCGGTCCGTACTTGTTGAGTTCGCGCCAATTCTTTTGCGGCCCCATCACCAATTTGGTGTGGACCCGGACGGGGTGGCGAAGGTACTGCTGGCTCGCAATGAGAACATAATGACCGACAAGCTGCATAGAGGAGGCGAGCTTGCAAAAAACGTTGCGCTCCGCTGACAAGCAGCGACCTCAACAAGATCGTGGATGAGCGCGCAGTCGGAAGCATGAACGAACGGATCAAAAATGCAGTGCATATGCAAGAGGTTTCCTTATATCAGATGGTAAGGCCAACCCACTCTTATCGCTTCCGGTCGCCATTTCTCCGCTGAAGAGGCGTTCATCGTGAACAACGACAAAGTTGTGCTGGATGTGCGTGCCTTCTTGGAAGCTTGGGCGCGAGCGTTCAACTCTGGCAAGCCGGAGTATCTTGTTGCGTTATACGCAGATGATGCCTTGCTTCACGGTACGTCTAGTTCCACGCTCTACATCGGTGTCGCAGAAATACGCACCTACTTCCATGGCACCGCAAGGGTAAAATTTGACGTATGTCATTGCGTCAGCTTGGCGGCTGACATTGTTATGGCCGTCGGAAATTATGTCTTTTCTGAAACGCGGCATGATCTGCAAGTGGCGACACCCGCCCGATTTACGTTTGTGCTGCGCCGTCATGATGCCTCCTGGAAGATTTTACACCATCATTCATCTACCACCCCCCTTTAGGTGGATTAAGGTGGTGGCGAATGCGCGTACGATCGTGAGCTTGGCGCGCGGCAGTTCGCGCCAGTTAGGGGAAGCGCGTGATCGCCGAAATTGGCTGGTTGTTACTTTGAAATGCTTAGGCCTCTGATGTAATCCGCTGCATTGTCAGATCCGTGCCATATTTCAACTCTAAGGTGACGAGACCGGTTCACTTGTCGCCTTACCAGCCCGTCAAAAAGACCTAAGGGCTCAAAGACAAGCCGGCGAGGCAGGACAGATCGGCGAAACGCCTGCACTGGCAGACGCATTCAGCGTCGTTTTACCCAATATTACCCAACTTGCGTTGCGCACCTTCTGGGGCCGAGCGCCCTGCTGCGCTTTACCTACGGCTAATCTGATAAGCGGCCACGACAGAAGAACGCCGCGTGTCCCAATGACGGGATCAACCTTTCAGGAGAGCCGCGTGTCAGTTTCCCTTCCGACTCCCACCCAGCTTCTCGAAGTTGCCAAGCAGTGTGGTCTTTCGTTGACCGACGAAGATGTCGCCTCGTTCCGCGGTTTGATGCGGGGCTCGCTGGACGCATACAATCTCGTTGCCGCGATGCCCGACGAGTTGCCCGTGGTCAAATATCCGCGGACGCCCGGCTATCGGCCATCGCCAGACGAAAACACTCGCAATGCTTGGTACCGCAAAACCAACATCAAAGGCGCCGGCAGCGGAAAACTGAAAGGCAAGACCGTTGCCTTGAAGGACAACATTATGTTGGCCGGAGTGCCTATGATGAATGGCTCGGCCACCCTCGAAGGCTACGTACCCGATTTTGACGCCACCATCGTTACACGCATGCTTGATGCTGGCGCCGAAATTGTGGGCAAGGTTCACTGCGAAGCCTTCTGTCTCTCTGGCGGCAGCCACACCAACGCGACTGGCCCGGTCCACAATCCACACAAGATGGGCTATTCGGCCGGCGGTTCTTCCTCCGGAAGCGGGGTTGTGGTCGCACTACGCGAGGTCGACATTGCGATCGGCGGCGATCAGGGCGGTTCGATCCGAATGCCATCCTCATTCTGCGGCACGTACGGTATGAAGCCGACTTGGGGTCTCGTTCCCTATACAGGAATAATGCCGATTGAGATCTTTATCGACCACACCGGGCCGATTACGGCAACGGTGGCCGACAACGCCCTGCTACTCGAGGTGATCGCCGGCGACGACGGCTACGATTCGCGCATCAAGGCTCCGAAGGTGGATGAATACACCAAGGCCTTGGGTGCGGGCATCAAAGGGATGAAGATTGGTATCCTCAAGGAGGGCTTCGAGCAGCCGTCCGCAGAAGCTGCCGTGAACGAAAGCGTGCGTGAGGCCGCAAAGCGCTTCAAAGATCTCGGCGCGACCGTAGAGATCGTCTCGATTCCGATGCACCTTCTAGGCGCGGCGATCTGGACCCCCATCGGAACTGAGGGGGCTGTCCAGACCATGATGTTCGGTGACGGCTATGGTCTCAGCCGAGGCGATCTTTATCCAACCTCCCTGATGGATTTCCATCGCGGGTGGCGGCAGAAGGCGGACTCATTGTCCGAGACTAACAAGCTGTTTATGTTGTGGGGGACCTATATCAACAACACCTTCGGGTCCAGGTTTTACGGCAAGGCGCTCAACATCTCCCGCCGCCTCGCTACGGCATATGACAAAGCTCTCGAGAGCTATGATCTCCTCCTCATGCCGACGACGCCGATGAAGGCAACCCCGCTGCCGCCATCCAATGCCAGTCGCGAGGACTACTTCACGCGCGCGATTGAGATGTTCACCAACACCGCGCCATTCGACATTACGCATCATCCAGCTATGTCGCTGCCCTGCGGAATGGTCGACGGCCTGCCAGTGGGCCTAATGCTGGTCGGTCGCCACTTCGAGGAATCCACCATCTACCGCGCCGCCCATGCCTTCGAACAGATAGGCGACTGGAAGAAGATGTGAGGCCGAGACGATAGTGCGACTGGATCGCGGCATATGACTAGTGCATTCATGGCGGCATTCGAGATCCTGAGCTTCGGTGCGATTATCGTGTTGATCGTGCTTGGGCTAGGAATCATCGCGAGCATGATGGGCATCTTCAACTTTGCCCAGGGTGAGTTCGTCCTGCTCGGCGCTTATATTACTTATCTCGCCTATAGTCATGGTCTCCCGGTTTGGCTCGGTATGGCGGCGGCACCGATCTTAGTCGGATTGCTGGGTTTCGTACTCGAAGCGCTCATCATCCGCCGCTTCTATGCCGCACCGATCGTTGCAATGCTCGGCACCTATGCGCTCGGTCTTATCATCCGGGAGTCTGTGCGGGGCCTAATTGGCGGGTTTTATCTGACGGTTCCGGAGCCTATCGGTGGATCCATAGATATCGCCACGATACACATCTCAGCTTGGCGCTTTACGATTCTCGTGATCACGGCTTTGGTGATGGGGGGCTGCTTTCTGCTCCTGTCCCGCACAAGCTTCGGCTTGCGCGTTCGGGCGACCCTGGAAAATCCGGCGCTAGCGCGCGCCTCCGGGGTTTCGACGAATTTCATCTATGGCACCACCTTTGCCTTCGGCGCAGCTTTGGCCGGGCTCGCCGGGGCGCTTATCGTGCCGGTGTTCGATCTGTTTGCAGATCTCGGAATTCGCTTTCTGATCCAGGGATTTGTCGCCGTCATGCTTGGCGGTGTCGGCTCCTTTATGGGCCCAGTGGCAGGAGCCGGTATCATCGGCGCTCTCAGCGCGGCGCTGCCCTGGGTTATCCCTCCGGTCCTCGCCGATGTGCTCGTCTTCTTGCTTGCCATTGTTTTCATCAAGTGTCGGCCGCAAGGCCTCATCGCGCAAGGGGGAGTGTAGTCATATGGCTGTTGATCGACTCAATTTCACACGCCGTCGTTTCCTTTCGAACTTTGCCTTCACGGCCGGTGCAATCGCCACAGGAGCGAGTAGCTGGGTGATCCGTCCCGACTGGGCCAATGCGGCCGAAGGTCCCATCAAGGTCGGCATCGCGATCGATCTGACCGGCCCGATCGGCTTTGCCGGAAAGGCGGATGCCAACGTCGCCAAAATGGTCATCAAGGAGATCAACAATTCAGGTGGTCTTTTGGGCCGGCCGATCGAGCTGTACATCGAAGACACCGCCTCCAATGAATCGGTCGCTGTAGGCAACGTGCGCAAGCTGATCCAGCGGGACAAGGTGGACATGGTCCTAGGCGGCCTCGCGAGCTCAATGCGCAATGCGATCAAGGATGTGATCGTTTCTCGGGGCAAGACGCTCTATATCTATCCGCAATTTTATGAAGGGGGGGAATGCACGCCATACCTGTTCTGCAGCGGCGCCACACCGGCGCAGCAATGCGACACATTTATCCCGTGGCTGATCAAGAACGGCGGCAAGAGATTTGCCCTTCCAGGTTCCAACTACATTTGGCCGCGTAACCTGAATGCATATGCTCGCAAGTTAATCGAAGCCAATGGCGGCGAGGTCGTGTTCGAGGAGTATTATCCTTTAGACCAAGTGGATTTCTCCGCCACTGTCCACGCGATCATGTCCAACAAGGCCGACACCGTCTTTAACACCGTTATTCCACCCGGCGTCGGTCCTTTGTTCAAACAGCTCTATGAAGCGGGCTATCTGAAGAACGGCGGACGGCTTGCTGCCGTCAACGAGGACGAGAATTATCTCAGCCTCCATCCGGTCAATGAGATGGAAGGGCTTGCGAGTTGTCTCGATTATTACAAAGCCGTCGCCAAAGATGACCCGGTCTCCGCCAGAATTCAGGCTGCCTATGATAAGGACTATCCAGGCGATTCTCTATTTGCCGCGAGCAGTGCCGCTCCCAGTACATATCGCGGGCTGAAACTTTGGGAAGCTGCCGTCAAAGAGGCCGGAAAGGTCGATCGCGAGTCGGTTGCTGCGACGCTCGATCACGCAAAGATCGCGGAGGGTCCGGGCGGCCCCGCCGAGATGGTGCCGGGCAAGCGGCACTGTAAGATGAACATGTACACGGCCGTGTGCAAGAGCGGGGTTTTTCAAGTCGTGCAACGCAGCAATGGGCTTGTCGATCCCGGGCAATGTTGACGAATCACTGTGAAAGCGACAAGCGCGGTAGAGAGGCCATCGGTGCCCACGCTAGAAGTGAATTGTGCGACGGCTGACATGGCTGAAATCGCCTTTGCAGGACAGGTCAGTCGTGCACGACGTGTCCTGCTCATCATCGAAGGACTAGTGCTGATTGGAGCACTAGTCCTTCCGGTGATGCTTCACGACTATCTTACGGTGTTTGCCACTCGCGTTGTGATCCTGGCGCTCTTCGCTCTCTCGTTCGATCTGGTCTGGGGCTATGCCGGAATCATGAGCTTTGGGCAGGCCCTCTTCTTCGGCTCCGCAGGCTACGGCGTTGCGCTGCTTGCGCGCGACCTCGATATCACCTCAATCCTTTTGGTACTGCCGGCGGGCACGCTGATTGGCCTCGTATTCGCGCTGCTACTTGGTGGGTTCCTCCTACTCGGACGGCATCCGGCCAGCATGATCTTCGTTTCGCTCGGTACGCTCACCGGTGCCTATGCGGCGGATCGCCTCGCGCGTGGCTGGTACTATCTCGGCGGCCAGAACGGCATTCCCTCGATTCCGCCGATGACGCTCGGCTCCTACGAATTATCGGAAGGGTCGAACTTTTACTATCTGGCACTAGGGCTTCTTGTCATCGTCTACGTTGCATGCCGTTTCCTGGTGCGCTCGCAGTTCGGTCTTGCACTCGCAGGCCTCCGCGAGAACGAGCAACGCATTGCCTTTTTCGGCTACCGGACACAGCATCTAAAAGCCATAGTGTTCGCGATCGGTGGCGCCATCGCAGGCCTGAGCGGCAGCCTCTATGCCTTCCACGAGGGTTTTGTGTGGCCCAATATGATTGGCGTTGTCGTCTCCACGCAAGTCGTGCTCTACGTTCTGTTCGGCGGTTCCGGCACGCTGATCGGTGCGGTGATCGGTACGGCGATTGTCGAAGGTCTCTCCTTCTGGCTGTCGGACAATTACCGCGATATCTGGCCGATCATCCTGGGCGTGCTCCTGCTCCTGGTAATCCTTTTTCGGCCGCTTGGGCTTATCAGCCTGGTGTTGACGGAGCGCGAGCGGGTAGGCAGTTTCGCCGCCAAAGCGCAAGACAAGAAGAGGGCGCAGCATCATGCCGCTTCTTGAAGCTGCAGGCATTCGAAAGATCTTCGGCAAGCTCACGGCAGTCGACGGTGCGGCGCTCACCGTCCGCGAGAACGAGTTCCACGGGTTGATCGGGCCGAACGGCTCGGGGAAAAGCACGCTGATGAAGTGCATCGCGGGGGCGGAGGTACCGACGCAAGGCAAAGTCCGATTCATCAACACTGATATTACCACATTCACCCCCACCGAGCGCGCGCGCGCTGGCATGAGCCTGAAGTTCCAAATCACATCGGTTCTGCCATCCCTCACCCTCTACGACAACATCCTCCTTGCCCTGCAGGGGCACTGCTCTCTTTTTGATCTTGTGTTCTCGCGCAGCCGCAGACAGCTGCACGACCAGGTCATGATGATGCTCACCCAGTTTCGTCTTGCCGATCGTGCGTTCGATGCAGCAGCAGCGCTATCCCATGGCCAGCAGCAATGGCTGGAGATTGCGATGGCGCTCGCGGGAAAACCCCGGCTCCTGCTGCTGGACGAGCCTACCGGAGGCATGAGCCTGGAGGAGCGTCGCGTCACTGGCGAACTGTTGCGACCAATAAAGGAGCACTGCTCCCTCGTTATCGTCGAGCACGATCTCGATTTCATCCGCGACATTTGCGACCGCCTCACCGTCCTCGACCAGGGCCGTGTGCTGGCGACAGGAAGCGTCGCTGAGATCCAGGCTGACAAAAGTGTCCAGGAGATCTATTTGCGCCGTGCTTGAACAACGCTTTCTCGACATAAGACATCTCGACGCCGGTTATGGTCGCAGCCAGGTGCTGTTTGACCTGAGCCTCGACATTCCGTGGCGTGGTGGTACCGCCGTGCTTGGGCGCAACGGTGCAGGCAAGACCACGCTTATGAAAGCTATCGTTGGCGAGCTACCAAGCTGGAGAGGCGAGGTAGTCTTCGATGGCCACGATTTCAATCGGCTCCAGACCGAGCAACGCGTGCGCGCCGGCATCGGCTATGTGCCGCAAGAGCACTCAGTGTTCTCACGCCTTTCAGTGCGGGATAATCTTGCAATGGGCTCCCTCTTCAACACCGACGCTTCGGCGATCGATCGGGTCCTGGCGATCTTTCCCAAGCTCGGCCACCGCCTGGACCAGGCGGCTGGTACGCTTTCTGGTGGCGAGCGTAAGATGTTAGCGATCGGGCGCGCCCTCCTGGGGAACCCAAAGCTGCTGCTGCTGGATGAGCCGACCGAGGGCGTCTGGATCGGCGTCATCGAAGAGATTACCGAACGTCTCATTGAACTCGCCAAGGAAATCGCGGTCATCATCGTCGAACAGCACCTCGATCTCGCGTTGCGCGTGGCGAGCAAGGCCTATGTCCTTGATCGCGGCCGTATCGCACTACAAGGCGCTGCAGCCGATATCCGCACGAATCCGGAACTTCTGCGCTACCTCGCGCCTTAAGTGGCGCGTTCCAGATTGCTTTGACGGCCGACGCTAATCGTAGACCGGTTCGGCTGACTTCTCCCTAGATTTGAGCGGCTGTTTGGAAAACTCCAGCAGCGGAGTTTGCTGACTTGACCTCAGCAACTTGACGCGCCCGCTACGGGCTCACAGGCGCGCTGGGCCCCATTCTGCGTTCGAAGCGAGCCGACATTCTCGTCCACTTGAAAGTACGCCTCCGACGAGGACCGTCTTGCGTGACGGGTGGTAATTCGCGAAGCGTGTGACCTTAAGTCTAGCTTTAAGGTCATCAGGCGATGCGGGTCGAAGTTTTGGGCGGGCTTGAGCGGCGGCGGCGTTGGTCGCAGGACGACAAGGCACGGATTGTCGAGGAGACGCTAGTACCGGGCGCGAAGGTAACTGAAGTCGCGCGGCGCAACGGAGTAGCGGCCAGCCTGGTGTTTACCTGGCGTCGACAAGCACGGACATCGGAACAAGTTGCACCATCTTTTACGCCGGTGCAGATCGCCGCCGTAGCGGCCTCGGCTGAAGAAACTGCGAAGCTTTTGCCTACGGTTGATGGCCGAGTTCGCTCGGCGGCAGCCGCACGTACTGGATTGATAGAGATCGATCTCGGCAACCGACGGTGCATCCGGGTGGATGCGCACGTCGATCCGGAGGCGCT
Organism: Bradyrhizobium guangdongense; assembly: GCF_004114975.1. Classification (NCBI taxonomy): domain Bacteria; kingdom Pseudomonadati; phylum Pseudomonadota; class Alphaproteobacteria; order Hyphomicrobiales; family Nitrobacteraceae; genus Bradyrhizobium; species Bradyrhizobium guangdongense. Next base: position 956,256 of record NZ_CP030052.1, on the reverse strand, counting down.
GGCGCGGGTCCTCGATGTGCTTGGACGCCGATGATTGCTGTACCAGGGAATGTGCGAGTGTGGCTGGCGACAGGCTACACGGATATGCGCAGAGGCTTCCTGTCGCTGGCCCTCCAAGTTCAGGAGGTGCTGCGCAAAGAACCGCTCAGCGGTCATTTGTTCGTCTTCCGCGGTCGCCGCAGCGATCTTGTGAAGGTGATCTGGCACGGTGTGCTGCAGAGCATGAAGGAGGTGAATAACCGAATTTGATGCGTACAGCTTTATGAGAGATGGAGGACGGCCCTCCTGCATCGGCGTTCCAGGCGCAGGTGCAAAACCACGACACTGTGGCTTCGTTTAAAAGGCGCGGTCATCAGCAAGTGTTGCAAAAGTCCCGGGTTTACGGGGCAGGTAAGTATCCAGAAGGCGAGCGAAAGCAAATCTTCCGATGACGCGTCGAAAATTACTAAGGCGTCGCCAAAATCAGGGGCGCGTGCCATCCCTGAGATCAATCCGTGAGACGCCTGGATTACTGCGCGGATGGCGACCGGCGTTTAGGGGACGCGATCTGGATACAGGCTCTTGTAGAGAACTGCAGGAACCAGTCGTTGTGATGCCAAGGGAGAAGTTCAAGCGGCACACACCGCGAGACGAGAGTACCGAAGCACAACACTGGGGCGGATCGGCTCGTAGTAGTGATGAAGGTGCTGTAATGGAACTGGAGCGAAGGGGCCGAAACAAGTGGGTTGCGCCCATATGCAACTGTGATGAGCAGGAGGACATGTGAGTGTAACCGGACGTAAGCAGTACGATATCGACAAGCAGACAGTGATGAAGGCCTACAAACTGGTCAAAGCCAATGCGGGCGCGGCCGGCGTGGATAAGGTATCGCTCGAAGCTTTTGAGAAGGACTTCAAGGGCAACCTTTACAAGGTCTGGAATCGAATGTCTTCTGGCAGCTACTTTCCACCTGCCGTTCGGGCTGTCCCCATTCCCAAGAAGAACGGCGGACAACGCATTCTAGGCGTGCCGACAGTAGCAGATCGCGTGGCGCAGACGGTCGTCAAGCTTCAGATTGAACAAGTACTCGAGAAAATCTTCCTTCCCGATTCCTACGGCTACCGGCCCGGAAAAGCCGCGCTGGACGCCGTCGGCATCACCCGGCAACGGTGCTGGAAGATGGACTGGGTGCTGGAGTTCGACATCAAAGGCCTGTTCGACAATATCAGCCACCAGTTGCTTATGAAAGCCGTCAGGAAGCATGTGCAAGACGAATGGGCTCTGCTCTACATCGAACGCTGGCTAACAGCGCCGATGCAAGGCAAAGACGGAGCGATCACCGCTCGCGACCGGGGTACACCCCAAGGCGGCGTGATCAGTCCCGTCCTTGCCAATTTGTTCTTGCATTATGCGTTCGATATATGGATGGCGCGAAACTTCCCGCAGTCACCGTGGTGTCGATACGCGGACGACGGGCTCGTACATTGCCGAACCAAGGCTGAAGCGGAAGCCATCAAGGCGGCGCTGCAGGCGAGGTTCAGGGAATGCGAACTCGAAATGCATCCCGACAAGACCAAGATCGTCTACTGCAAAGATAGCAATCGCCCGGGTAGCCATGCCAGTCAGTCATTTGACTTTCTGGGATTTACCTTTCGACCGCGCAGGGCAAGAAACCATCAGAAGAAAGAAAACTTCTGTACGTTCTCGCCAGCGGTCAGCAGGGCGGCAATGAAGTCTATGCGGATGACGATCCGGCAGCTCCGGCTCAGGCTTCGCTCGCAGACGGAAATCGACGCAATCGCCTTGGAACTGAACCCCGTCCTTCGTGGATGGATGCAGTACTACGGCAGATATGGGCGGTCAGAAATGCATAACCTGTATCGATACGTCGACGAATCTCTAAACCGCTGGGCGCGACGCAAATACAAAGGGCTGAAGAATGGAAAAGTCAGGGCCTCCACCAGGCTCAGGCTGATCCGCTGCCGTAGGCCGAAGCTGTTCGCTCATTGGACGATGTTAGGTTCTGCTTCGTTACTTGTTGAGAGCCGTATGACGTGAGAGCGTCACGTACGGTTCGGAGAGCGGCTCCGGGTGCAACTCCCGGGGCCGACTCACCATGGCCAGGGAGCATGCCTGTTCACTAAGAGACTTGAGAGAGGAAGGTTCGTCTGGCCATCGGTTGCGGGCGAAGCGGTGACGATCTCATCGGCTCAGATGAGCTACCTGTTGTCCGGAATCGATTGGCGCAACCCTCAAGAAACTCATCGTCCGACGCGTGTCGGATAGCCGTTTTTGGTTTGAATCTGCGGCTTGATCTGATTCAATGGCTTCATGACATCGAAGCCGGACGATCTTCCGTCGGATCTCGCGAGCGCCTACCTTGCGCTGCTGGCCGAGCGCGAGGCGTTGCAGGCTGAACGCGATGTGGCAGTCGCGGATGCCGCCAACGCGCGGGCGGAGCTGTCGGACAGCGAGGTGCTGATCGCTCATCTTGAGCTACGGATCGAGAAGCTCAAACGCGAACTGCACGGGCTGCGCTCCGAGCGCACGGCGCGGCTACTCGAGCAGTTGGAATTGGAGCTCGAAGAACTCGCCACCACGGCGACCGAGAATGAGCTGGCTGCGCAGGCTGCCGCCGCAAAAACCCAGAGCGTAAGCGCCTTCACGCGTAAGCGGCCGGTGCGCAAGCCGTGGCCGGACGACATCGAACGTGAGCGCGTCGTTATCGAGGCTCCAACGACCTGCGCCTGCTGCGGTGGATCGCGCCTTGCGAAGCTAGGCGAGGATGTGACCAAGACGCTGGAGGAGATTCCGCGTCGCTTTAAGGTCATCGAGACGGTACGCGAGAAGTTCACCTGCCGTGATTGCGAGAAGATAAGCCAGCCGCCGGCACCGTTCCATGCCACGCCGCGCGGCTTCATCGGTCCGCAATTGCTGGCGACAATGCTGTTCGACAAGTTCGGCATGCATATCCCGCTCAATCGCCAGAGCGTGCGCTTCAAGGCTGAGCGGATCGACCTGCCGCTGTCGACGCTGGCCGACCAGGTCGGCCACGGAACCTTCGCCGTCATGCCGTTGTTCCAGCTGATTGAGCGCCATGTCCTCGCCGCCGAGCGGCTGCACGGCGATGACAGTGTTCTGCAGAAGCACACAGAAAGGATGATCAAAATGATCTGAAAATCTGTGCGCGCAAGCTGTGGCAGCGATGAGGGTAGGCCCCTCGGGATCGACTTTCAGGAGTAGGTCTCAAATCACTTCAAGCGGCTTCGCTTAAGAGGCGCGGTCGTGAGCGTTGAAGCTAACGGTCGGGGGAGACCCGAACGGATACGCGTCCGAGAGACGAATGAAAATGAACCCGCCGATGAACCGTCGTAACGTGGAAATCGTCGTCAAAACCAGAGGTGTGTCGTCCCTCTGGGATGAGCCCGCCGGGAGCCTGATGACCGGGCGGGCGGCGACCGGCGTTGAGGGGGCGTGAATCGGATGCAGGCGCTGCCGCGGAACTGCAGGAACCAGTCGCTCCGATGGAAAGGGAGAAGCACAAGCGGAGAAGACCGCGAGGCGAGATTACCGACGCGGAGCACTGGGACGGACCGATCCGTATTAGCGACGAAGGCTCGTAATGGGGCCGGAGCGAAGGGATCGGATCAGGTGGGCTGGCCATCGTCGCAACTGGCAACAGGAGGACGTCGATGAACCAGCCGAGCAAGCCGTTCAACATCGACAAGAGAGAGGTGTACGAAGCATATCTGCAGGTGCGATCCAATGGTGGCGCAGCCGGTGTCGACGGAGTGACGATTGAGCAGTTCGAGTCCGACTTGAAGGGAAATCTCTACAAGATTTGGAATCGAATGAGTTCAGGCGCTTACTTCCCGCCGCCTGTTCGGGCTGTCTCCATTCCAAAGAAGAGTGGAGGCCAGAGGATCCTCGGGGTGCCCACCGTGGCGGACCGCGTGGCACAGACAGTTGTTAAACAACTGATTGAGCCGGCTCTTGACGCAATCTTTCTGGCGGATTCCTATGGCTACAGACCCGGAAAATCGGCTCTCGATGCCGTAGGCGTCACGCGACAGCGGTGCTGGAAGTATGATTGGTTTCTAGAGTTCGACATCAAAGGATTGTTCGACAATATCGACCACGAGTTGTTGCTACGGGCCGTCCGGAAACATGTGACGTGCGCATGGGCGCTGCTCTACATCGAACGATGGCTGACAGCGCCGATGGTGCAAGAGGATGGAACGATAATCGAGCGAAGCCGCGGCACCCCACAAGGGGGCGTGGTGAGCCCGATCCTCGCCAACCTCTTCATGCACTATGCATTTGATCTCTGGATGGCGCGGACGTTCCCCGATCTCAGGTGGTGTCGGTATGCGGATGACGGGTTGGTACATTATCGGAATGAGATGGAGGCGCAAAGCGTTCGCGAAGCGCTCCAGGCTCGGCTGGCGGAGTGCCATCTGGAATTGCATCCTACGAAGACGAGGATCGTCTACTGCAAGGATGATCGACGCCGAGGTAAAAGCGAGACGGTCATGTTTGACTTTCTCGGTTATTGCTTCCGGCCACGATCGGTCCTGGGGCCGCATTCGCAGAAGATGTTCTGTGGGTTCACCCCGGCGGTCAGCAAACCAGCGCTGAACGCCATGCGGGCGAAGGTCCGAGGCTTGAAACTTCGCAGGCGAGCCGAGGTGACGCTGGACGATATTGCTCGCGAGCTAAACCCGATGGTTAGGGGGTGGATCGCTTATTATGGGCAATACACCCGCTCAGCGCTTTATCCGCTGGCGCGCTACATCAACCAGACGTTAGGTATTTGGTTGAAGCGAAAGTACAAGCGCTTCCATCACCGTTTAGGACGCGCGCGTCTCTTCCTGGAGAAGATCGCGCGTGAGAACCGCAGGCTCTTTGTGCATTGGCAACTCGGCGATGGCGGCAAGATTGCCTGATGGGAGCCGGGTGAGGCGAGAGTCTCACGCCCGGTTCTGCGAGAGGCTGGAGGTGAAATCCCTCCGGCCTACTCACCCCACCATCCGGATCCTGGCGAAGGGCAAATGCACGACCGGCCGGATCTGGACGTATGTGCGGGATGACCGGCCGTTCGCCGGGCCTGCGCCGCCGGCGGCGGTCTATTATGCCTCGGGCAACCGACGGGGCGAACATCCTCAGAGGCATCTGGCCGCCTTCGCCGGCATTCTGCAGGCGGATTGCTATGGCGGCTTCGAGCCGTTGTTCGATCCAAAAAGGAAAGCAATGCCGATCACGCCGGCATTTTGCCTGGCCCATGCGCGGCGGGGATTCTTCGAGCTGGCTGACATCGAGAAAGCCGCCCGGGAAGGCAAGGGCAAACCGGTCTCCCCGATCGCGCTGGAGGCGGTCAGGCGTCTTGACGCCCTGTTCGAGATCGAGCGCGCCATCAACGGCCGTGGTGCCGACGAGCGGCGTGCTGTGCGCCAGGAGCGGAGCAAGCCGCTGCTCGACGACATGCACGCCTGGCTGCTCCGCGAGCGAGAAAGCCTCTCCCGCTCCGCCGAGGTCCTGAAGCCCATGAACTACATGCTCAAGCGCTGGGACGACTTCGTCCGCTTCCTCGACGATGGCAGGATCTGCTTGACCAACAATTGCGCTGAGCGTGCATTGAGAGGCATTGCCTTGGGAAGGCGCAACTGGACCTTCGCTGGCAGCCAACGTGGCGCCGACCGTGCCGCTATCATGCTGACGATGATCACGACCTGTCGCCTCAACGACGTCGATCCCAAGGCTTGGCTCGCCGACGTCCTCGCCCGGATCGCCGATCTTCCCACCTCGCGTCTGCGCGAACTGCTGCCCTGGGAATGGAAGCTCCTGCACCAAGCCGGCAAGTCCGCCGATCAGCAAGCCGCCTGACCTTCACGCAACGCCATCGTAGAACTCGCCGTGCTCGCGCGCATGCGTCAATCAGGCGGCCTTCGTCGTATGCGTACACTTGAAAAGCCCGCGCGCACGTAGCTCGAACTTCGGGAGGAGGCTACCCAATCTTACCCACTTAGACGCTTTGCGGTCTTATACGCCGATCCCGCTCGGTCTAGACCTCGCGTTGGTCAGAATGATCTAGGAGAAAAATCGTGTCTCACCATTGCACGGACGGCCAGGGGGCGGTCCGGGATGGTAGCCTGTCCGAGCTTTCGAACGCAGTCGCGATTGTGGCTACGCTCGATACCAAGGGCCGCGAAGTCTCCTACTTGGCCGATATCATCTGTAAGTGTGGCCGCAAGACCGTCCTGATTGACGTCGGCACCTCGAAGATTGCGCCCCGGACGAATCAAGCAGGCGGTCATAGCGTTCGCGTCGCCTCGCCCGCCGAGCTCTTGAAAGAAATCGCCGCAACAACACGCGGGAAAGTTCGCGATCTGCTGGCATCAGGGGCCATCGGCGCGATCGTCGGGGTCGCCGGTGGGAAGGGGAGTGCGGTGTTCGGCGAAGTCGTATCTGATTTGCCTTATGGCTTTCCCAAGCTGCTCGTGAGCAGCGCAAGGCCAGCACTTCTCGCCGAATTGGCGGTCCACAACGACATCATGCTCTATCCGACATTGGTCGATCTCTTCGGGATCAATGCGTTTACCGAGCGGGTCTTGCAGAATGCAGGACAGGCCATCGCCGCCATGCGCTATGCGCCCGCCAAAGCTGCGCGAAAGACGAAGATCGTTGCGATCACGGCCTTCGGAGTGACGACGCCGGCGGCAACTCAGTGCGTTGGGCGCCTCGGCAAGGCCGGGGTCGACGCGATCGTCTTTCCTGCAAACGGGGCGGGCGGCCGCAAGATGGAGCAGCTGATCGCGGCCGGCGAATTCGATGCTGTGATTGATCTGACCACAACCGAACTCGCCGACGAAATCGTGGGTGGCACCGCGAGCGCCGGGCCGGATCGGCTCAAGGGAGCGGCAGAGCAATCAATACCGCATGTTATCGCGCCTGGCGCGGTGGACATGGTCAATTTTGGTGCGCCATCCAGCGTTCCTGATCAATTTCGCGGCCGGCTATTCTACTCCCATACACCGTACACGACGCTGATGCGCACAACCCTCGCCGAGAATACGAGCATCGGCCGGCTTACGGCCCAGCGGCTGTCGTTGGCAGAAGGGCCTGTCATGGTCCTTTGGCCGGCAAAAGGCGTCTCCGACTATGACCGCGACGGCGGCATCTTTCGAGATCCTGATGCGGACCGCGCGTGGCTCGATGCGCTTAAGGACAATCTGCCGCCCAAGGTTACGGTCCGCGAATTGAACTGTCACATCAACGATCCCGAATTTGCGGAGGCGGCTGCGAGATGGATCCTCAAGCAATTGGGCAAGAAGGCTGATGGCGATGCGAATGTTTGAGCGAACCGAAATCCTGGCCAAGATCGCAAACCAGGTGGCGGAGCGAAAAGCCATTCTTGCCGCGGGCAGCAGCTGTGGTCTGGTTGCGAAATGTGCAGTGCTCGGGGGCGCGGACATGCTGGTCGTCTACAGCACCGGGCTGTCGCGCCTAATGGGACTTCCGACCAGCCGGATCGGCGATTCCAATGCGCGCACGCTCGAACTTGCCTCGGAAGTCCGCAACGTCGTTTCTTCGGTGCCCGTGATCGGCGGCATTGAGGCATGGGATCCCCTCCGGCTCGATCTTGATGCCCTGCTCGACAAATTCTGGTCGGCCGGTTTCTCCGGCGTAATCAACTATCCGACCATCTCCACGATGGGCGACAAATGGCGCTATCGCCGCGGGCGCGTCGGACTAGGCTTCGAACGCGAAGTCGAGATGATCGCGGCTGCGCGCAAGAAGGACATCTTCTCGCTTGCCTATGTCGCGAGCCCTGACGACGCCAAAGCGATGGCGGGCGCAGGTGCGGACTGCATCGTCCCTCACGTAGGAGCCACCCGAGGCGGGCTCGTCGGCCATGAGGAAGGACAGCCCATCCAAGAGGCGATCAGGCGCATCAACGACATCAGCGACGCCGCAAGGAGCGTGCGCTCCGATGTGATCCTGCTTTGCCATGGCGGTGCAATCGCGGAGCCGGAGGATACGATCGTGGTGTACCGATCAACGCAATGCGTGGGTTTCGTTGGCGCCTCGTCCATCGAAAGAATCCCGATCGAACGGGCAGTGAAGGCGGCGGCTGAGGAGTTCAAAGCCGTCCCGCTTCCGCGGCATCACTGACGTCAGCTCCAAGAGAACACTCGCAGCGAGGCTCGAATGAATAACCCGATGGGCCAATCAGGCAAGGGAAAGACCGTCGCACTCGCCCGAGAGGGGAGGCCGGAGCACAATTGGGCAACCGACGTTCTCGTGGTCGGTAGTGGTGCGGCCGGGCTTTCGGCTGCGCTCTATGCAGCAAAGGCAGGACTGCGCGTCACTGTCTGCGAAAAGTCGGCGCGGCTTGGCGGCACGACAGCTCTCTCCAATGGAATGATCTGGGTTCCTTGCTCGAACCAAGCGCGCTCGGCGAAGATCGACGACTCGCTTGCGAAGTCGAAGACCTACCTGCAACATGAACTTGGCACATATTACCGGTCAGGCTTTGTTGATGCCTATCTCGAGGACGGCCCGGCTGCGCTCGCCGCCCTTGAGAACGGGACTGAAGTCAAGTTCACGCTGGCCTCGGCCCCCGACTACCATTCAAGCCAGGTCGGCGGAGTCGATAAGGGCCGGGCACTGAGCCCCGCGCCTTATGACGGACGGCTTCTTGGCAGCGACTTCGATCTGATAGGCAATCCCATCCGCGTTGTGCTCGGCGGAATGATGATCTCATCGAGCGAGGTGAGAAGCTTCCTCAATCCGTTTCAATCCTTTGCCTCGCTCAGGCACGTCTTGCGCCGCGTCAGCCGCTACGCGCGTGACCGGCTTGGCCACAGGCGCGGCACCGAGCTCAGCGGAGGCAACGCCCTGATCGCGCGCTTGCTTGTGAGCCTGCGCAAGTACGGCGTCGAGATATGGCCGGAATCCCCGCTCGTAGAGTTGATCAAGGAAGAAGGCCGCGTCACCGGCGCGGTCGTTAAGTCGGCCGATTCCGAGATTCGCGTGCGCGCTTCCCATGGGGTGATCCTCGCAACGGGCGGGTTTGCGCGTAACGCGCAATTGAGAGCCGAGCTCAGTGGCCCCCACCAGCACGACGACACGCTCGCCCATCCCGATGCGACAGGCGACGGCATCTCTCTTGCGACAAGGCTCGGAGCGGCAATCGACAACAATGTTGCCTCTGCCGGCTTCTGGACGCCCGTATCGATTCTGAAGAGCGGCAGTTCCTCGCAAGTCGTTCCCTACGGCTGGCTCGACCGCGGCCGTCCCGGCGTCATTGCCGTGGGGCCAGATGGAAAGCGTTTTGTCAACGAATCCAATTCCTATCACGACATCTGCTTGGCGATGTTCAACGGTGGGTATCCGGCAGACAAGCGGTTCTATTTCATCTGCGACCACGACTTCGTACGGCTGAGAGGGATGGGGCATTTGCTGCCATGGCCATGGACCTTGAGCATCGGGAAATATGCGCGCCTTGGCTACATCAAGGTCGCCCGGACGATTCCAGAGCTTGCGAAGCAGCTGGGATTGGAGTCCGCCGCGCTTCAAAAGACTGTCGAAGAACACAACGCGCATGCGTCTGAGGGGCGCGATCCGCTGTTCAATCGCGGTGAATCGGCTTTCAATCGCACGCTCGGCGATTCGGCCGTGGGCAAGAAGAACCCAAACCTTGGGCCAATCAAAACCGGCCCGTTCGTCGCACTCCCAATCGTTCCGGCAACGCTCGGCACTGCAACCGGATTGGCAACCGACACTTGCGGGCAGGTATTGGACGGTCAGGAAAGGCCAATTCCAGGACTCTATGCTTGCGGCAATGACATGACCTCCCCGATGCGTGGGATCTATCCCGGAGCAGGCATCACCATTGGGCCAGCCATTGTGTTCGCGTACCGGGCCGTCAACAGTATCGTTTCCTCGACGCAGCAAGAGAAAGCTGCTGCCGCTTCGGGAGCGTGATGTCGACTTGGGAATGGCGCGGGCGAGGCGCGTGATAAACCCGGTATTGGCAACAGCTATGAGCGCCGATCCCTAACGTAGCCCATTGCACAGGATTCAATTTTGATGCGTCGTTCGCGCCACGCCAAGATCGTCGCAACCCTCGGTCCGGCCACAACCGAGGCTAACAAAATCCGTGATCTCTATCTTGCAGGCACAGATACCTTTCGCCTGAACTTCAGCCATGGCAGCCAAGACGACCACGCGCGCGCGTTTTCGGCGATCCGCGCGCTCGAGCAAGAGTTCGGCCGTCCCATCGGAGTGCTACAGGATCTGCAAGGCCCGAAAATCCGGATCGGCTTGCTTGAAGAGGGCAAGCTATGCCTGCATGCTGGAGAGAGCGTCCGCTTTGTCCTCGACGGAGCAAGAGGTGGAAAGCAGGCAATCCCTCTGCCGCATCCGGAAATATTTGCAGCTGCGCATCCAGGCCAAAAGCTGCTCATCGACGACGGCCGTGTGCGCCTGAGCGTCGAAAGACCGGGCGATCGCGAAATGGTCGCGCGCGTCATTGTCGGCGGCCCGATCCGCGATCATAAGGGCGTAAACCTGCCGGGGGCGTCGCTCGATATCTCGCCCCTCACCAAGAAAGATCGCGCCGATCTCGCCTTCGGCCTGGAGCTCGGTGTCGACTGGGTTGCGCTGTCATTTGTTCAGAAGCCTTCAGACCTGATCGAGGCGCGGGCCCTCATTGGTGAAGCAGCGGGCCTCGTCGCCAAAATCGAGACGCCCATGGCGCTTGATCGCATCGACGATATCATTCAGTTGTCAGACGCTCTCATGGTCGGGCGCGGTGATCTCGGGGTCGAAATCCCCCCAGAAGACGTGCCTGGCCGGCAAAAAGAACTCGTCCGCGCCTGCCGGCTGGCCGCAAAGCCCGTGATCGTCGCAACCCAAATGCTCGACTCTATGGTGGCGGCGCCGACGCCAACGCGCGCGGAAGCCTCAGATGTTGCGACCGCCATCTATGATGGCGCCGATGCCGTGATGCTGTCAGCCGAATCGGCAAGCGGCGCCTATCCCATCGAGGCCGTCGCCATGATGGATCGCATCATCAGGAGTACAGAGCAGCATCGTCTCTACCGGTCCCTGATTGAGGCCTCACGAGTTGACGAGGAGAATACGCCTCCGCATGCGGTCGCTGCCGCGGGTGCAGATCTTGCAGCCACCATCGAGGCCAAAGCCATCGTCGGCTTCACAGCCAGCGGGACGACCGCGGCCCGCATCTCGCGCAAGCGGCCGCCGGTTCCGATCCTTGCTCTGACGCAGGATGAAAACGTGGCGCGGCGCATGTGCCTGTTGTGGGGCGTACACAGTGTGGTGGCCAGCGATCCCTCTGGCTATGAGGAAATAACCCAGATCGCCGCCGTGGCGGCCCAGCGGGAAGGTTATGCGCGGTCGGGCGACCTGGCGGTGGTGGTTTTTGGCCTGCCATTCGGACATAGAGGCGCGACAAACAATCTCCGCGTGGCTGCCTGCTAAGAAGGACAAGGTCATTTGCCGTGAACCGTCGGGCGAGGCGTCTTGGTTGCGGTCGGGAGGAGGGCGAGGCGTCAAAGATGATCGCGCGCGAGATGCACCGAACTCGGCCCCAGGTCCGGCCAGGAGCTCACATTGCCTGACTTCGAGAGCGGCCTCAGCCTTGCAAATGTCCTTCCATTCTTGGAAGAGAAGCTCTCTGTCGGACTGTGGCGCAGCGACGGCAACGGCCAGATGCAATGGTCCCGTGGCCTTTATGAGCTATTTGGGCTGGATCCGCGTCGAACTACGCCAGCATACGCGGAAATCGAGAAAAGGATTCATCCCGATGACCGCAGCAGCATGCGCTGTTTCGGCGCACGGGAGCTCAATCGATCGTTGCTCGAGGGTGAATTTCGTGTCATCCGTCCGAACGGAACTTTGCGCTGGATCCACGGCCGGGCCGAACCGCTGCTCGATGAGGCCGGCAAACCAGAGTGCATTCTTGGGCTCGCGCGCGATATCACTGAACAGCGCAATCTCTTGGACGCGCTCAAAGTAGAAGCGGAGCGCTACAGGGCATTGGCTGAGATCTGTCGGGGTTTCCCATGGACAAGCAGTAGCGATGGTCGCCTCACTGCAGTTTCCAATGCGCTAGAGACTGCCGAAGATCATGGATCACGTTTCAAGGACTGGATCGGTCTCATCCATGAGGATGACCGCGAGGCAGCTCTAAGAGAGTGGGCGGTCTCGGTCGAGACAGCGCAGCCTTATAACGTCGAATGTCGCTTGCGCCGGCCGGACGGCATCTATCGCTGGCACCAGGGCGCGGCGGTGCCCCTCAAGAACAGCGAGGGTGGCGTTCGAGAATGGCTCGGCACGTGGAGCGACGCACACCATGATATACTCGCGCGGGAGCGAAGAGGGGCCTCAAAGGTCACGGGGAGGCAACTGCGTGCAGCGCGTGGAATGTTAAACTGGTCGGTAAAGGAGCTAGCGGAGCGAGCGGGCGTGTCTTCCGCGGTCATTCGGCGGCTGGAGGAGTACAATGACACTCCCCAGATGTCTGATGAGCTGATGGAAACGTTGCGGAAGACGTTTTCTGAAGCGGGAATCGAATTTACGTTCCCTGTGGTTGGCAAGCCCGGTGTCCGGCCGCGATAGCCGGTGCAGACCCAACGGCCTCTGATGACTACTCCCCAGCTCTCTTTCTCGTCTAGCTACCCCGAAACTTCGGCGAACGCTTCTCAGAGAACGCGTTCATTCCTTCCTGGTGGTCGCAGCCATGGTGAAGGCATAGCGGATTGCCTGCTGCTCGAATTCAATGCCCTATCAAGAAAGGTCTGAAATGTGGCGAGAAGGGCCGACTTGGCGAACTACGATAGAAGCTTGGCGCATCAAGGTCGGAAATGTGTTCGAGAAGGATACGCGAATGGGGGACAACTCGCCAATTCGCGGCTGGCCGATGCGATGGAGAGCTTCGTTGCCGGCGCTGTCAGTCCAGCGCGGCGCATTCTTGCAGACCGATGGCAAGCGCATTGGCAACGAAGGGTTCTTCGTCGAGTCAACGGTCCTGACGGGGACCTCGCCCGAGGCGTGTATCATGAATGAAGAGTCGTTTGGCCGCTCGCGCCAGATCATTGCATTCAAGAGCTACGACGAGGTCGCCGAGGAGGCCAATCGACGGCTTGTGCCTTCGGGGCCGACCGCTTGAAAGCGGTATGGTGTCCATCAAATACCTAGCTTGGCGCTTTCAGAAGTCCCGTTCGGAAACATCAGGGATTCCAGCTACGGTTCGTAAGGCGGGGTGGAAGCAATCGAGGGATATCTCAGTACTAAGTTCGTGATCCGGGCGAGCACCTGATGTGGTCAGAAGCCGTCTCGGACTTGAGCAAATCGAAGAAGGGGCGGTCGGTTCTCGACCACGCGGCCATGGACAATTTTTCGGTAGCTCCTCCTGATATGAATGTGCCGCTCAGGGTGTTTCATGCTTGCAAGTCTCAGTCTTATCTTGCTCTGCCAACTCGCCGGCGAAGTCATCACCCGGGGCCTCGGCCTACCGCTGCCAGGTCCCGTGCTCGGGCTCCTGCTCTTGCTGATTCTGCTGCTTGCCCGTGACAGATTTTCAAGCATCGCTCGAGGCCCACTACGAAATAGCGGCGTGGAAACAGCAAGCAAGGGGCTGCTCAAGCATCTGTCGCTCCTGTTCGTCCCAGCCGGCATTGGCGTCGTGGAAAAGCTCGATCTCCTCGCGACGCACGGGCTCGCTATAATATTGATCCTTGCTGTCTCGGTCATGGTGACTTTGCTTGCGACGGTTCTGACGTTCCGCCTTATCAGTCGGCTGTTCAGCGAGGCACCGTGAAGGACAATCCGTTCTCCCTCTGGGTCTATCTCTCGCAATCCCCGTTGCTTTGGTTGACGGTCACCTTGCTGGTCTATGCAATCGCGGATGCCGTGTCGCTTGCGCTTCGCCGTCATGCCCTTGCCAATCCCGTGCTGCACGCGGTCTGGATCATCGGCGCGTTTCTATTCGCAACTGGCACGCCGTATGCGATCTATTTCGGCGGAGCGCAGTTCGTGCATTTCCTGCTCGGCCCGGCAACCGTCGCGCTCGCGGTCCCGCTATACGAAAATCGCAAGATTGTCCTTGCCTCGATCGTGCCGATGCTGGCAGCGCTCGTTGCGGGCTCGGTCACGGCCGTCTTCTCGATTGTGCTGCTTGCGGAGGCTGCCGGCCTGCCTCGCGAGGTGATCCTGTCCCTTGCCCCGAAGTCGGTAACGGCCGCGGTCGCAATGGGCATCAGCGAAACGCTGCAGGCGGATCCGTCTCTGACGGCAGTCGCGGTCATCCTCACCGGGATCATGGGAGCGACCGTTGTCACGCGATTGATGAACCGTACCGGCATCACCGATTTTCGGGCTCGTGGCTTTGCGGCAGGAATCGCCGCGCACGGGATCGGCACCGCGCGAGCATTTCAGGTGGACGAGGTGGCTGGCGTGTTTTCTGGAATTGCTATGAGCCTAAACGCACTAATCACATCTTTCCTCGTACCGCTAGCGCTCACAGTGCTAATGAGATGAGCGTCGGGTTTTTGTATCGGCTCCGCACTAGCTCGCTATCGATCTTGATGGTTGATAGCGTCACTGGCCCGATCTTCACTGGGCCGGGGCAGTCCACCCTACGCACTCACAGAATAGGTTCCTTGAACCCAATCGCGTAGGAATGGACGCCCCGGCGCTGTGAGCGCAAGTGCGGCTGCCTCCTGAACCGGATATTTGCCACACAAGCCTGCAATTTGAATTTACTACTCGTGGGCAACGATTGGTACCATGCAGCGCCCGACGCCACGGAAGCTGTCGTTGGCTATCGCCCCCGCCCATACGGCCATAGTGCTGGACGCATTTACTCGCCGTCAGGGACGGTTTGCAGGGATTCCGACGGCGACAGTTCCAACTGAAGCTGTCCGATCTTGTCGACAAGTCCTCACGAGATGGCTGAAGGCCTGGAGGTGTCGCGCCATTGCCCGTTTGCCGCCCGGAGTGCACGCACTTCATCGGACTCGCACGAGCCGGAGAGTGACAACTACATCGTCCTCAACAAGGGATTTGATCTTCCATGGCAGAATTGGAAAGTATAAGACCGGCGGGGATATCGCAGGTATGCAGGTATGGCGCGACAATCAGGATGAGAGCGGCGCGTCAATCAAGATGAGACGAGGCGGCCGAGTCAGAAGATAATTGACGCTGGCTGCGGGCTTGGCAAGGCTTGATTGACGCTGCGCGACAATCAAGCGGCATTGCCAGCGTCAGTCACCGCCTTCTCGAGTTCATTTGGAGTGGCGTGAACCGGCGGCCGGCCTGGACCGCGCCTGCGATCGAGAGCAACTTTTCGACGGTAGCTCTCGACGTTCATCTCGAGGATCGTGGCGTGGTGCACCAGGCGATCGATCGCCGCCAGTGTCATCGCCTGATCGGGGAAGATACGCCCCCATTCGCCAAATGGCTGATTGGCCGTGATCAGCAGCGAGCGTCGCTCGTAGCGGGAGGCGATCAGCTCGAACAATACGCTGGTTTCCGCCTGGTCCTTGCTCACATATGTGATGTCGTCGAGGATCAGGAGGTCGTAGCGGTCAAGCTTGGCGATTGCGGACTCCAGCGCCAGCTCGCGCCGGGCCACCTGCAGCCGCTGCACCAGATCAGTGGTACGTGCAAAGAGAACGCGCCAACCGTCCTCGACGAGAGCCAGGCCGATCGCTGCGCCGAGATGGGTCTTGCCGCCGCCGGGTGGACCGAACAGCAGCAGATTGGCGCCGGTCTTCAACCAGACGTCACCGGCGGCGAGCGCCATCGCCTGTGCCTTTGACAGCATAGGCACGCTCTCGAACTCGAACGTGGCGAGCGTCTTGCCGGCGGGCAAACGCGCTTCCACCATGTGTCGTTCGATGCGGCGGCGGGTGCGATCGGCTGCCTCGTGCTCGGCAAGGGCCGCAAGGAAGCGGGCGGCGGGCCAGCCTTCCTTGTCCGACTGCGCGGCGAGCTTCGGCCAGATCGCCTTGACGCCGGGCAGGCGCAACTCATTGAGCAGCAGCTCGACGCGGGCGGCATCGATGGAGGTAGCTCCGCTGGTCATGCTGCTCCTCCCAGGTTCGAGTGGGCCGACACGACGCTGACGGAGGCCAGCTCATCGTAGACGTCGAGCGACGCCAGCTTGACGGCGACACTCGGGATCGAGGCCGCCTCGGGTCGGAAGCGATCGCGCAATGCCGCAAGATCGGGTAACCGTCCGGCATCGAGAGCGGTCGCGATCGCCTCGGCGAGCTCGGCTTCGCAGGCTCGCTCATGGGCCAGAGCCAGAAGCTCGACCGTCACCTTGCAGGCGCGCCGGTCGTCGCCATGCTCCCGCAAGGTCTCGAAGAGGCGCTTGTAAGCCGCGCGCGGGAAGAGCTGATCGCGATAGACGAGATTGACGAGCGCCATCGGCTTGCGCCGCAGGGCATGGATGACGTGCCGATAATCAACGACATGCCCGCCGTGGTTCTCCGACACAGGCCGCCCGCGCCGCAGCGTCCCGACCGGCGTGACGCCGAGGAAGCATTCGAGCCGGTCGTCGAAGATGCGCACACGCAGGCGATGGCCAATCAGTCTTGAAGGCACAGTGTAGAACACGCGCCGCAGGATGAAGCCGCCTGACGACGTCACCGGGATCACCTTCTCCTCGAAGTCGGTCGTGCGGCCTTTCGGCAGTGGCGCCAGTGCTTCCTTTTCGAGCGCGATCCGCTTAGCGAGGTTGGCGTTGCGCCGGCCGACAATCTCGTCGACAAAAGCCCGGTAGGCATCGAGACTGATGAAGTCGCGCGTGCCCCGCAGCAACAGCGCATCCTCCAGCGCTCGTTTGAGATGACCGTGCGCGCTCTCGATCGAGCCGTTCTCGTGTGCAATGCCCGCATTGTTGCGCGTTGGCGCCATGCCGTAGTGGCCCATCAGCGCGGCGTAGCGCTGTGTCAGATCCTCCCGCGCGTCGGCCGCCAGATTGCGGAATGCTGCCGACAGGCTGTCGCTGCGATGCTCCCGCGGAACGCCGCCGAGCGCCCACAGGGCGTTCTGCAAGCCCTCGGCCAGGGCGACGAAGCTTTCGCCGCCGAGCACGACATGGGCATGCTCAAAGCCGGAGAACGCCAGCCGGAAGTGGTAGAGCCGGTGATCGAGCGTCTCACCAGCAATGGCAATGCCGAGCGGGCTTGTATCGGTAAAGTCGGACAGACCCAGACGACCGGGCTCGTGCTCCTGGCGGAAGATCACGTCCTGTTCAGGGCCATTGAGCGCCCGCCAGGCATTGATGCGCCGCTCCAGCGTGCGTCGGATGTTGGGGTTGAGGTCGGGATGCCGACGGCGCAGCTCGTCCAGCACGCCGATCACGCGGATGCCGGGCGCAGCCTTCAGGATCGGAACGATCTCGGCGTCCCAATAGGGCACGAGCGGATCGGACCGTCGCCGGCCTCTCGGCACCTTCTTCTGCGATGGCAGGCGCAAATCGTCCTCGATCCGATACGCGCTCGCTTTCGAGAACCCCGCCTTGGCCGCCGCGGCCTCGGGAGACAATGTCAGTCGGTAGGTCATGTACAGCCTTCTGTGGTTGCCGCCCGCAATGCAAGAAGTTTCTGACCCTTTGGCGTGTGATCGAGTGCGGTCTTCTGTCAGGCCTTCCTTTACGGCATTTTCAGAAGCCGCTGGCCGGTATGGTGATCCGCGGACCAGGTCCAATTCTCATCTCCGAGCACGTCGGCTCTTTGGCTCTAGCTGGTTTCCTGATCCAGATCTGTTCGATCGTTGCGCCCATTCGGGTCGTCGCCTTCTCACACCCCCTTCGCCAACGTCAGGCTATTTCGTGCTGCATGCAGTCATGCCGTCACTGCCTGCGCTGGGTTCCGATAATCCTCCTTCCGGGTGAGCATGGCCCAAATCGTCCGAGCCATCTTGTTCGCCAAGGCGATCGCCACAAGCATGCGCGGCTTCCTCGCCAGCATCTGCGCCAGCCAGGATCCGCTAGGGATCGACTTGCGCCCGAGCCAGTTCAGCCGCGACATCGCCCCAACGATGAGCAACTGGCGAATGTCCGCCTGTCCTTCCTTCGAAACGCGTCCGAGCCTTTCCTTTCCCCCTGAGGAATGTTGCCGTGGGACCAAGCCGAGCCAAGCCGCGAAGTCTCGGCCACGTCGAAAGGCCGCCATGTCGGGCGCGAAAGCCTCGATCGCGAGTGCGGTCAGCGGGCCGACCCCCGGCATTGTCTGCAGCCGCTGCGCCGTGACCGTCCGCGTCGCCAACTTCTTGAGCTGCTCTGCCTTGGCATCGATCCGCTCCGTCTTGTAGGCGATCTGATCAATGAGACTCCGACATTCCTCGCGGACCAGTTCTGGTAGATCGCTGTTCGGATCTTCGAGGATTGCGTCAATGCGTTTAAGTTGTTCGATTCCTTGCGGGATGATATGGCCGAATTCGTAGAGAACAGAACGCAGCGCATTCACCAGATCGGTGCGCTGATGAACAAGGCGCTTCCGAGCCCGAAAGAGCACTGCCCTGGCCTGCTGTTCTTCCGATTTCGGCTCGACGAAGCGCATCTCGGGGCGCTGTGCCGCGATCACGATTGCTTCGGCATCAGCCGCGTCGTTCTTTTGGCGTTTCACAAAAGGCTTCACATATTGCGGAGCGATCAGTTTCACTTCATGGCCGAGCTTGACCATCTCCCGTGCCCAATAGTGGGCGCTGCCACAGGCTTCCATCACCACCACTGCCGATGGGTGGCCCGCCATGAACTTCCGAAACTGAAGCCGCGACAGTTTCTTTCGAAATTTCAAGTGTCCCGCCATTGACGCCCCGTGGAGCTGAAACACATTCTTGGCTAGATCCACTCCGATCACCGTATCCATCAATTTGCCGTCCTCTTCGCTTCGGGGTTCAAACACTGCGTTCTTGGCACATTACGATGCCGTCTGGGGAGGGCGGCAACCATCCCATCTCATCTGGTGGTCGGTGATGTGAAGGCCAGGCAAGGCATCGATTCCCTCTTGTCGAGACGAATCAACAGCTTGCACCAGCCGCACCCAGCCGCCAGACCGGTCCGAAAAACGCGACGCCGATGGGAACGGTCCTCCGGTCGGGCTACGCCCTCCCTTCGGTCCGTCCCCATCCGCGCAGTCTCATCCTGATTGTCGCTAAGGTCTCACCTTGATCGCCGCCGCCCATGCAGGCGAGGAACCATGATCTTATATACCTACTCACGCGAGATTGAGCCGAACGAAGATCGCTGGAAAGACACAGGAATCCAGAGTTTCTTTTTTGCAGAGCTGGAAGAGGTGCGACAGATCGTTCTCGAACTCCGCGAGGAAATCGCCTCGGATGAGGACAAGCAGCCTTCATGGAGTCCAGTTCGCATCGAGCGGATTGAACTCCTCGCTCCGACAACGCAGAACGTCCTGACCCTGCTCAACGAGGGGATCGGACCGCTGATCCGGCGCTATGAAATCGTGGAAACCATTGCTTAAGTCGAGAGCTATCCGGCCAATTCACACCCGCGCAGTTGGCAGCCTCCCTTTTTTTGCAGTCGCGTTGCAACGACTGTTCGCCAGATCGGTGAAGTAAAACTCTAGTGTCCTGAGTCACAAGTTCGCAATCGTAGATTCGCATTAGATTCGCGTCGCTGTGCCAAAGATGGCGGCAAACAGCGACGGAGTCTCCGATGGCGGTCCAGCAACTTGCCCCCCTGATATTGAGCGATGACGAGCGCGCCGAACTGACGTCGCTGACGAAGCGGCGGAAGACGGCGCAGGCGCTGGCTTTGAGAGCCCGGATCGTGCTGACCTGCGCGGAAGGTGGTCAGAACAAGGACGTGGCGGCCAAGCTAGGCCTGGAGCGGGGCACAGTAGGCAAGTGGCGACGACGTTTTGTGGAGCAGCGCGTGGCCGGGCTGCATGATGAGCCGCGCTCCGGCGCGCCTCGCACGATTGACGACGCCCGCATCGAAGCCGTGATCGTGAGAACGTTGGAGAGTTGCCCTGAGAACGCCACTCATTGGAGCTCCCGGGACATGGCGAAGGCGAGCGGCCTATCCGTATCGACGGTACAACGCATCTGACGGGCCTTCGGCCTCCAGCCGCACCGGATGGAGACGTTCAAGCTCTCGACCGATCCGAACTTCGTGGCCAAGGTGCGCGATGTCGTAGGCCTTTACGTCTCGCCGCCGGCACACGCCATCGTTCTGTGTGTAGACGAAAAGTCGCAAATCCAGGCGTTGGACCGCAGTCAGCCGATGTTGCCAATGCGTCCCGGCCAGCCGGCCCGAAGGAGCCACGATTACAAAAGACACGGCACCACATCGCTGTTCGCCGCCCTCGACATTGCGACCGGACGGGTTATCGGCAAGTGCTACGGACGGCACCGTGCCGCCGAGTTCCGCAAGTTCTTGGACGAGATCGAGGCCGCTGTGCCCCGCCAACTCGACGTCCATCTCGTCATGGATAACTATGCCACCCACAAGACTCCGCTGATCCGGAAATGGCTGGCTAAACGGCCGCGCTGGCATGTGCACCTGACCCCGACCAGTTCGTCATGGCTCAATCAGGTCGAGCGCTTCTTCGCGCTTCTTACCGATAAGAAGATCAGGCGCGGCGTCTATCGCAGCGTAGCCGCCCTCAGGGCAGACATCGCCTCATTCATCGAACGACACAACGCCGATCCGAAACCGTTCCGATGGACCAAATCCGCCGACGACATCCTTGCTTCCATCGAGCGCTTCTGTCGTTACAGCGCCCCGGAAAAACAAGACCCGATGTTGCGAACTTCTGGTTCAAGACACTAGGATAAGACCTCCTTCAACGCTTCGGCCAACCTCGTCATCGTGTGGATGTCCGGCGACCGTCTTAGCAACCAGACATCACAGGCATGAAATAGCCCCGTTAGAGGCCGGACAACGCGGAAATTCTGACACGGAACCGCAGCGCGACGCCAACAGAGCCCCCTAAATTGATTCCTCCCATGATCGAGCGCTTTGTGGCGACCGACCGCGCCTTGCGATGTCCCCAGCGAAGTGACACTCATTCCGTCCCTCGAGCGGCCGAGAGATCCGGTTAGCGCTCGCGAAGCAGGTCGAGCAACCTGCGCAGCGATGAACTACCTTTTAAATCAACAGCTTAGAAGGCGTTGGGGCGCAGAGTCGCCATTTCTGATCAGTTATGCAGAGGCTCTCGGAATTTCCTGTTCTACCAAACGCAACAATCGGGTGTTGCGTATCCCCGCAACTAACGGTTCTTGCGAAAGGCAGACACTCAAAAGCTCGGCTTCGGAATGGACGCAGGGCTTCTGTTCGCGGCGAGCCGGCGCAACCCATCACCGTTCAATTTCCGATAAATGTCGGCTGCCGACTTGTGGTGAACGCCAGGGCGCTTTCAGCGCATCTTGCGTGCTTAAGAGGAAACCGATTGAACAACTGCTCTACTCGGGGCCGTTGGTAACGCGACGTCCCTGGTGCGAACGGCAAGTTCCTTTGACTTCGCGTGATCGACGAGCGAGCTTGAGAGGCTGGCGACGCCATGGGCACGACACGCCCCTCCTGTGGATCGTCAGCCCGAGCACAATCGAGCTTTACAACGGCTTTGGCCGGCCGCTTGCACAAGGCGATGCGGAAGCTAACCGACTCCACACGTTCAAGATCATCGCTAGCGAGCTAACCGCGCTGGACGAACTCGCCGGGCGCCTCGCAATGGAGAGCGGCCAATTCTGGCTTCGAAACGATTCCATCAATCGGAAGAATACCGTCGATCAAAGGCTTCTGTCCGATCTAAGCGCTCTCGAGCGGGACCTCGTCGCTGATGACCTAGAGCGAGGCATCGCTCAAGGTCTAATCGGCCGAGTAATATTTACCCAGTATCTCGTCGACCGCGGTATCGTAGATAAGCGCAAGCTCAAAAAACATTGCGGCGAAGACACGTTGCCTGACGCTTTACGCAATACGACGTCTTCGCACGCGTTATTTGCATGGCTTCGCGCCACGTTCAACGGAGACATGTTTCCAGCCTCCATGCCAATGAGCCGCTTGCGCCATAAGCACTTTGTTCGGTTGCGGACTTTCTCGAAGCCATTGACCCGGAGACTGGGCAGCATTCGCTATTTCCATACCGCTTCGATATCATCCCCGTTGAGCTGATTAGCTCGATCTACGAGCAGTTTGCTCACTCACACAACGACAGCTCACGCGGCCCCCGACACTAGCGCACGAAAGTTAGGTGTTCACTACACTAGACTTCCCGTCGCCTCCCTCTCGGCGGTGAGTGTCGCGGTCAGTTTGGCGGGCTCCAACGCGGCAATGAACGCCCGGGTGATGGCGTCATCGACCTGAACGCCGCCGATATTGAGGCAGTAAACGCCTCGGTTCTCGACCAGCACTTTGCCAGCACAGTGATAACCTGGCGAAGAATTGCGTCCGCGATAGTGGGTGTGCAGGCGGCGGCCGCAATGGCCGCAACTGACAAGACCTTGCAGGAGGGCGTTGCCCTCTCTCACGGCGCCGCCGCCCTTGTGCGGCTGGGGTCGCGTGTTCGCGGCGAGACGTTGCTGATTTGCTTCATAGGTCTGCCAGTCGATGAACCCTGGATGATGCTCGGGGATGAGAACCTGCCATTGGGAACGCGGCAAGAATCGAATCCGCCTCTTGCGGGCACCAGTGCTAAAGAGAATCGTCTCTTGACGCGTTTTGCCATAGATATAGGCGCCGACATAGACGGGATTGGTCAAGACCTGGTGGATGGCGGTGTAGCTTGCCTCGACCCAACGGATCTGGGCACGGGCGTGCAGCTGCAGCGGGAACGTGAGCCCCTCGGAACGAAACCAGAGCCAAACGCGACGCGCCGATCCCATCTCGGCAAAGCGTGCAAAAACACTGCGAATGGCGATGACGACAGCTTCGTCAGGATGGAAGCGGACCTCGCCATCAGCCTCGCCCCAGACGAAGCCGACCGGCAGCCCGCGGCGCAGTTCACCCCGCGCCGCCTTGTTGCGGATTCGCCGTTGAGGCGAGCCCGCAGCACGTGCAGTTCGGCTTCGCTCATCGTGCCTTTGAGCCTCAACAAGAGGCGATCGTTGAAGACGGCCGAATGATAGATGCCGTCGGCATCGCCGATCAGCGTGTCGGTAAATCCGGCCAGATCAATCAGGCGGTACCATTCGGCGTTATTGCGCGCGAGCCGCGAGACTTCGAGACCGAGCACCAGGCCCACGCGCGCGAGCGCCACTTCGGCGGTGAGGCGGGCAAAGCCCGAACGCGCCACCGAGCCCAAACCGGAGAGGCCAAGATCCTCGTCGATAACGATGATGCGTTCATCGGGCCAGCCGAGGTCACGCGCTTTGCCGGCAAGCGCATATTGCCGGTCGGTTGATTCGCGGTTGTGCTCGACCTGTGCGGCGCTGGATTGGCGCAGATAGACGAAAGCCTGTCGAGAGAGATGACTTGACGTAATCTTGACGCGCTCACTCATCGCTTGCCTCCATCGCCAGGTCGTCCGGGAGCAGGCGTGCAATGAGGCGCGCCAGAATCTCGATTGCCGCCATGCGGGCGGCTTCGTCGATTTGGTCCCACGCTGCTGGCGCGCTTGGTGGAACATCGGGCTGATCGAAAAACTCCAGGTTCAATTGCATGGCGACTCTCCTTGCACGGCGCCGACTCGGCACCCCCGATGCAAAGAGCGTCGACGAGCTTGCGCAAGTGGAGCAAATCACCGAGCCTGCCGAGATCGTGGACAGCGTCATCGGTCGGCGGCGTGCCTCCAAGCGGCTCAACCTTCCAATCGGTCCAACTCGCCGGAATCAACGACCGACTGCCATCTGGCAGAACTGTGAGGAGATAGCGGACGCCGCGCCGCCTAATGGTGCCGATCACGGCCAACGCCTGACCTTCGAATGCGTGACGCTTGCGCGTGATCGTCACCGAAGCTGGGATATCATGGCGATGGGTAGTGTGTGGCCGCTTCCTTCGACTCGGTCGACCACGAGTGGCTGTTGCGGATGCTGGCGCACAGGATCGCCGATCCTCGCATTCTACGGCTCATTGGGCTGTGGCTGCGGGCCGGTGTTCTGGAGAGCAGCGAGAAGCAAGAAACGGACAGGGGTACTCCGCAAGGGGCGGGCATCAGCCCGCTCCTCGCCAACGTCTTCCTGCACTACGTCCTCGATCTCTGGGCCCACCAATGGCGCCGTCGCCATGCACGCGGTCGCACCGTGCGCTATGCCCGACGACTTCGTCATGGGCTTCGAGAGTAAGGCGGATGCGCAGGAGATGCTCTTGGCCCTCAAGGTGCGGCTGGCCAGCTTTGGCCTGATGCTTCATGAGGGCAAGACGCGGCTGATCGAGTTTGGCCGGTTTGAGGCCCTCTCGCGTCAGCGGCGCGGCGAGCGGCGGCCCGAGACCTTCGCCTTCCTCGGCTTCACCCACTACTGCGGGCGGACCCGGGACGGCCGGTTCATGGTGAAGCACAAGACGGACGGGAAACGCCTGACGCGCAAGCTGACGGCGTTGCGCCAGGACGCCTGGCGGCTCATGCACGAGTCACTGGCCACGCAGCACCAGTGGTTCGCCGCTGTTCTGCGTGGACACTACGGCTACTACGGCAGGCCGCACAATTATCCAGCGCTCAACGGCTTCTACCGCGAAGTGCGTCGGACGTGGATGCGCTGTCTGAGACGGCGTAGCCAGAAAAGTCGGCGCATGGGCTGGTCGGAGTTCGAGACCCTGACGACACACTTCCGTCTGCCCGGTCCGGGCATCACTCGCACTTGGGCGCAGGCGCGGATATGACGCGGGTTACTCTCGGGAAGAGCCGGGTGCGGGAAAGCCGCCTGCCCGGATCTGTGAGGGCGAAAGCCAAATGGCTGAGCTACTCGACCACGATCCAAACAGGCCAAGTAAGATCTCGATCTAGAGCCTGTTGTTTCTCCCGAATCGACATCGTCAGAGGGGAATTGTCTGATTTAATCCTATGCTGAGGAGGAGCGAGCTTGGATGATGCAACTCTATTCGGAAGGTCCTCGCCCTAGCGGAGGCGAGGCCTGTTCGTTACGGCGCTCATCAACCGGTTCCGAGGCATGGCGCCGAAACTGTACTCGCTGACCAGCACCGCGCAGCAGCAGGTCCCTTCCATTTATAGGCTGGTGTCAGAGTATGGACAGCTTAGGGGTCTACGAGTGGGTTGGTCAGCGGCCCGACACAATGCAAGACATGTGAACCATAGGAGAGTGCTCATCATGTACGGTCGAATCAACAATTTTTCCGAGAACGAAACTTATTATCGGCAAGATGCGGAGCATTCGAATTGCGAAAGCCAAGACTTCGCGGACGCGTTCGCTAGAATGCAGTTGCAAGATTCGGCCGGCAGCTCATCTTCGCATCCGCAATATGCCCTCCTTGCAAGGCCACCCGTGGTTGAGATCGATCAAGCGACATTCAGGAGAGAGGCGCGGAACTATCATGGGGAAGCTATCAATCGAATCGCCAACAATCCTCACGAATACTCTGAGCTTGTATCTGAAAGAGCAAGGCGCACGGTAGAGGTTGCCGAGAAGTACGCCGTCAGAAGAGATTCCGAGGACGCCCGATACTACAGCTACCAGTTAGGAAATATGAGCGTCGGCCTGCAAAGGACTGAACGCGGATTCAGCATGACTGAGTTCGAAAGCGGTAGGTGGCGAGACCAGTTCCCCGGAAGAAGTGAAGTCACCTCAGTTGTCGACTTTCAGGTGGCTCATCCGCTTGTCACGAATGCTGGCGATATTCTGCTCGAGCACCAACTTCGGCAAGACGGCGAACGACCGTTGGTGAATTGGCGTCCTGCTAATCCAGAAGCGAAAGCCCGCGCGCAAGCAATGGGGTTCGTTGAAGTGGATGAGGACGACATGGTGCTCGATCCCACCCAGTCCGGAAAGTGGGAGCTAAACAGCGATGGTGAATGGCAACGTGCAACTAGTTCTCGGCGCTATCTCTCCAAAGCGGACAGTGATACTGAAGCTGCAGCAGATTCCGACGAGGACGGTGACTTTATGTAGCGCGGATCTGCAAGCGTTCGTGTCGCGGCGGGCGGTGGAGCAACGTAAGTCGACATTGTCGGCTTACGTTGAGTCCTCGGCGGGTCGAAGCCGACCGCTTTGACCGGATGAGATCCCTGGTAACAACCGCACCGTGGTCTATGAGAGTTGCGCGGCGATGATAGCTCAACAAAAGCCCCGGCTTCGAGCCGGGGCTTTCCATTTGCATCCGGAGAGGAGGAATCATTCGCGGATTGACGCCATGGGGGCCACGCGTCATCGTGCCGGTTTCCAGCCCAGTCGCGGTGTGCGCCAATGTCCACCATCAGAACGGTCCAAAGTGATTTCCGTTTGAGGAGCGAATCTGATGGTGTGTCTTCGGCCGTTTCGATCGAAGACGCCAAATCTGGAGAGATGTCGAGCCACCTCGTGCTGAGCATACCATCAAGTTGTTCGTCGGCGGCCGGTGCGACAAGCAATGCGAATTGCTTGCGTCGTGCGTAATGTTTCTTCGGCGTTGCTGTAGAGAAAAACCAGCAAATGCTCTCTCCATCGCATACACTAGGTCGCTGGAAGACAGACATGAGTGTCAGAACCAGCACACGCAATCCCAAGCCTCGGGGATAAGAGAGCATCTGCACATTGACTCGC
The DNA here is from genome assembly GCF_004114975.1 of Bradyrhizobium guangdongense. NCBI lineage: Bacteria > Pseudomonadati > Pseudomonadota > Alphaproteobacteria > Hyphomicrobiales > Nitrobacteraceae > Bradyrhizobium > Bradyrhizobium guangdongense. Next base: position 929,580 of record NZ_CP030052.1, on the reverse strand, counting down.
GACTAACCCGTTAGCCGAAAAAGGACCCCAGCGGATGCAGGCTGAGCCGTGCTCAACCTACCAAACCCTGCAGGAAATGTATCGTTAGCGAGCAACGGCGCTAGCGAGATTGCGCCCCCTGATGGGCGGCTAAAACTGCTGTAGGCTCGCGCTTCCTGTTTTGGCCTTCTCATTAAGTACGAGCGACAGCTTTAAGTTGTTGCGCAGCATCGGATTATCGAGGGTCGTTGCGAGAGCTTGCCGATATAGCGCTTGTGCTTCACGGTGACGTCCTTCACTGTCAAGCACAACTCCCTTCGCAATTCAGGGCGCGCAGGTCTGCAGGGACCGCGAGCAAGACCTTGTCGAGGACATCAAGCGCCTCATCCGGGCGCTTGCGCACCAGCAGGGCACGCGCCAGAGGAATCGCCGCATTGACCTTGCCCGGTTGTTGTTTCAACGTTTCGCGAAAAGTCTCCTCGTCAGCGTCCGCTTGGAGAGCGTAGGCAATGCGGTCGCGCATAGCAGGATCGATATCCTTGTCGCCTAGCGTTCTGGAGCGGTCTCTTGCTGCGATGAAGGACTGGGCTTAGGCGAGCTCGCGCAGCCTCCGAGTAGCAGAATGGCAAGCGGAGCGAGGATGGCTGAGTATAACTTCGGATCAAGTGAGAACAACCGCCGCCAGACATTCATTTTACATAAATTCAACTGCTATCTCACGACCACTGCTGTGCCTTTGTTAGCTGGTTGCGGCGATCGGGTCACGACGCTCTCCTGGGGAAGTCTTATGTTGTGAAGCCTCTAGCTTGACGGATCCAATCGGCTGAACCGTAAAATCCGCAGCGAGATCCTGATACGAAAGAACAGGAAGGTCGATCCCGTTGCGGGTGAGAAAACCCCGGACGAAACGCCGGATATCCATCGAACCCAGAATGACGGGTTGGCTCTGACCGCGTGCGATGCTCGAATGGATCTTGCGAAACTGCGAAAGCAGCATCTCGCTATCGCAATCGTCCAAAACGAGATAAGGACCCACGGCGGTGTCGCGCACCGCACCGCGCACGATATCCTCGGTGTGGCGCTCTACGATAAAGGCTGCCACGACACGGTGGGCGTTGGCATAGCGATGACAGATCTGCCGTTTCAGACCGGAGCGAACATATTCGGTAAGCAACACAACATTTTGTTCGCGCTCACTCCATTCTGCCAACACCTCCAGGACCAAGCGAGTGTTGCGAATTGGGATGCCCTCGTCCAGTAAGCGGCGCAGGACATCGGCGATCCGGGGAACCGGCATCGTGCGCAGCACCTCCTTCACCAGATCGGCATATTCCTGCTCCATTCGGCCCAGCAATTGTCGGGTCTCCTGAATGCCCACCAGGCGCTGTGCATAGCGCATCAATGTCGACTGGACGCGCAAGGCGACGACTTCGCTCGGACGGTGATACCCTATCCCGGCTGCTTTGAGAGCCGGCGCATGAAGTTGTTCGATCCAAATCCGATTTGTCTCTACGTCTTGCCGAAAGGGGATACCGCTCAATTCAATATTCGCTACGTCGTCGTTGAGCATGAGTTGCGTCGGATCCACAAAATCTCGCCCAACGGGCACTCCCTCAACGTCTACCCTGAATTGCGATTCAGGTAAAAGCTGGTCTATCTTGGTTGGTATGCGCGGAATTGTGATACCAAGATCAGATGAGACCAGTGTCGATATTCGCACGATTGCCTGCTCGAGTTCCTCTTTGTCGATTGCACCTGCAAGGTTTGGTGCGAGGAACAGCGCGATTGGAAGGGCCTCTGCAGGCAAGGTCTGTTTCTGACCCTGCGATGGAGCTTGAGGCGTACCGGCGCTACTGACCTCCGTCTTGGCGGCGTTCTTGGCGCGCTGCACGCCAACATTGACAAAGCTCGCCGCGCCGAAGAGTACGGCCAGCATGATGAACGGAGGCAAAGGGAAACCCGGTACGAGCCCCATCACAATCAGGACGCCGGCGGCCAACCGCAGCGCTTGCGTGCTGGCCGTCAGTTGGCTGACAATATCGCCACCCAGATTGAGCTGCAAAGGACCATTGACACGAGTGACAATGGTTGCAGCCGTAATTGACAGCAGCAGAGCCGGGATCTGCGAAATTAGCGCATCACCTATGGTGAGGATCGTATATTGATGCAGCGTCTCCTCCAGGGGCATGCCCTTGGAGAGCAAGCCGATTGTGATGCCGCCCAGCATGTTAATGCAGATAACTATGAGCCCGGCGATGGCGTCGCCCTTCACAAATTTCATAGCGCCATCCATAGCGCCGTGAAGTTGGCTCTCTTGCTCCAGCGCCGCTCGCCGACGGCGAGATTCGTTCTGATCGATGTGCCCGTTGCGCAGTTCCGCGTCGATTGCCATCTGCTTGCCCGGAAGCGCGTCGAGCGTGAAACGCGCCGACACTTCTGCGACCCGTTCTGCGCCTTTGGCGAGAACCATGAATTGCACCATGGTCACAATGAGGAATATGACGATGCCAACAGCGATATTGCCGGATATAACGAAATCGCCGAATGTATGTATGATGCTGCCGGCATCCCCCTCCGCAAGAATCAACCGCGTCGTCGCGACGGTAAGCGCTAGGCGAAAGACGGTCGAGATCAGGATGACGCCTGGCAAGGACGAAAAGTCAAGCGGCGTCTTGAGATACAGGGCCACCATCAGCAGCAGTATGGCAAAGCCGAGGTTGAAGCCGATCAGCATGTCGATCAATACGATCGGGATCGGCATGATCATCATTCCGATCGCCAGAAGAAGCATCAACGCGACCATCAAATCTGGGTTAGCTGGTGCGCGCACGATGAGACTATGCAGGGTATTGGCCATGAGAAGCCTGTTATTGTTTGATTGGAGCAGCGCTCCGCAATGAAACATAGCTCTTGAAGAGTGCGCGTGCCTCGGCCATGCGGCCGGCCTGACGAAGCGCATGACTGCGCAAGACCATCAAAGGCAGGCGCGAAGACGGGTCGTCGTCAAGCTTGTCTAACCTGTCCAGTGCCGCCAATGCGTCGTCACCGTGGCCCTCCGAGATCAGAGCGTAGACCAGAATGCGGAGCAGCTCGACGTCGTAAGAATGTTCGTGAGCTACGATTTGCAACAGAGCCAGGCTCTGTGCGCTCTGACCGCAGGCAAGATGGACATACGAAAGCGCGCAGAGCAAATCACGCTCCCTTCTTGTGATGTGCAAAACCTCACCGGCACGTGATAAGTGTGGCGGCGGAGCAGGTGTGAGGTGTTGCTCTCCGTCAGGCGCGGCCATTGCTAGCCTTTGATTAAACCGTTGTCATTCTGCCGGAGCAGAATTAACCGTCGCAGCTCCAACTGCACAATCGCGAGGTCTTCACGAGACACCGAACTCTCTGGCGCGGCCGAGAGCGTATCGGCCAAACGCTCGAGAAGAATGCCCTGCTTCTCTGGGCGCAAAACATGCGAATGAAATAGGCGCGGCGTGACAAAGGAGAGCAGGTTGTCCGCGAGACTGGGACCATTAAGCCAAGCAAGTTCTGAGCCTGGCTTGATCTCACCAATCTCGCCGCGCGCCTCGTTGACATTGACGCGCGAAACGGGATCAATAGAGGTAAGGTCCAGTGCGGTTACGATCGCGGAGACAACAGGCAGATCTTGCGGGGGATCATCCTGGAAAATCGCGAAGCTCTTGCCACCATTTGCATGAGTTCTCTCGATTGCGGATTCCGTGGCTCTAGCAGTCGCCGGCGTAATAGCAGGTGGGTTGTCGTCGACCTTGAGCTCCTCAAAAGAGGCGCCGGGCTCAAGCGAATGCTCAGACAGCCTAGTCATGAGTCTTTCCTCCTTATTCGCGGGCTGAAACTCTAATAGGGGAGGGCAACAAGCCGGCCGTTCCTGCTCAGCAGCAGACGTCGTTCCTCAATCCCATTGACGGTCCATCCGTTATTCAACAGCGCGCCCACGAAATACTTTTGACCAGCGATGACCAGATATGGCTCACTTCCTCGCCAAACGGCTTCGACGGAAATCGAGGACGGCGTCTTCTCCTCCCTGATGGCGACTGCATTGACGAGAACATATGCGTCCTTTCGATCGCGATCGAACCATTCTTGAACTTCCCGCCACTTTGGGAGAGAAGCGCGCGTTACGGTACCGTCAGCAGCGACAACACCCGGCTCAGATCGGACTTTGATATCAAAAAGGCCCGCTCGATCAACTTCCTCTTGCAGCCGTGTGGCAGCTGCTTCGGCGGTCGGAGCATCAGGAGCGTTGGGCGCCAGCTTAGGTGCAACGTCGACGTTACGGTGCAAGTCGGCGTTCACGTCAACAGCGCTGTCCGTCTCGACGAAACTCGTTGAGACGGCGCCGACCGCGACGGAACTGATCAGGACAGAGGCGAGTACCGCGGTCGATCCGAGCCAGCGGCTGATGGAGCCAGCTTGTTTGGAATCCTCTATGGAACAACGGATGGACATCTCGCCCGCATGGATGACGGCGGGAAGAGAAACAGCAACGCGCTCGTTCGGGAGAAGTGCCCGTTGTCCCTCTATCCTTACTTGCGGCGCAAGAGGCTCGATTTCAATCGAATTGTGATGGGGGGTGATACGAAAGTGATGACGTTCGAGCCCTTGTTCGATGAAAACCAAGTCAGCATCCAGGTCGCTACCAATCAGGCTCGATCCAAAGCCCAATTTGCCGGTCAGCCCGGAGTAAAGCCCCGACAGCACCTCGAAATGCAGGGAGTGTGGTTCATTCACGGTCGACGGTCTCCTGAACAGCGAGAGAGCCGTACGGCTCGTTGCGAGCTTTGCAGCTTACGCAGGCGAAGAAAGGTGGAACGACGACGTCGTCCCACCTCCTCCGTTACTGCACCCGCTCGTCGGCGACCTTCTTGATCGTCGTGAGCTCTGTTGAAACGATGCGAAGTTGCACATCCCTCTCAGTCGCTTTGGTGGTTTCAGCAGTCAGAGCGGCGATTTGGGCGTGCCAAGCGGCGTCTCCGGTGACTTCAGCAGCTGCAGCACCAACTGCGGCCGTAGCGGTGCCAGCGGCCCCCCCTGCGACCGAGGCAGTAGTCGCACCAATTTTAGAAGGCATATTGTTCTCCTGTGTGTTCGGGTGTCGCCGCTCCTGGCGGCTCCTATTTCCCGACGCCGCAACATCCGGCGTCAGGAATCCTCCTCGCTAATGGCCTCATGGAAACGAGCCATTGCATTACTTGCCATTTGGACAGCCGCGGCTCCGAGAGCGGCGTTGAATGCTTGGCGCAACGCGGCCTCTTGCGAGCTACTGTCCGGAGTTGACGTGCCATTTCCAGCGCTGCTTGTACCAGGCGATTGACCATGATTGTCATTGTCGTCGGGTGTGCGGGAGCCGTTCTTGTCACCACGAGCAGCATGGAAGTCAGGAGCAACGCGCGCAGTGGCGCTTGAACTCGGAATGCGCATTAAAGGCGTCTCCTATGTCAAGGTGGTCATGCCGTCGTGGCTTTCCTCACTGTGCGAGCATTAGCTTTCGACAAGCTGACGGATCTCAGAAATTCAACCGGTTTTGGCGGATTAACGAATTCGACGTGATTGGTGCATCGGCCACGTGTGGAGATCAGACAGTTGGCACCAAGAAAGACGATCATGTTATGAAGCCGGTTGATCGGGCGGTCTCGTTGATCATCAGGCTTTGAGGCCGAGATGCTATAACGTCCCGCTCGCCGTCGCCGGCGGCATCTCCATCAGGTAAGGCATTAAGACATTTCTCCCTGCCAAGCGCAGGCGGCGATGTGCCTAGATCGGATCAAACACGACCTGGAATGTTAAGCGTGCTGAAGCGATTAGAGCGTCAAGGCAAATCCGCCAAGTCTGCTAAGCCCTCAGCGTCATCGAGCACTTTCCCGCTGAGCGGGCAAAGGGCAAGCCTCGAGCGGTCGCCCTTGGTCTCATTCGTTCTGCCCTATTGCGCATCTCAGTGCGGCGTGTGCCTTCTCGTCGACATCATCTCGTTCTGTCCCGGTGTTAAGAAAGTCGACAAGTTCAGCGTCGGCTGTTGGAACCGGACGGCCGCCTATCGAACTGTTGCGACGACGTGCCGCATTTGGGGCTGCTCTCGAAGCACCGGTCGAGTCCAGCCAAACATAAAGCGGGCCATGGTGAAAACCGGCGAAGCAAAGTCGTCGGATGTGGGTAAGGAGCTCGAACATGCTGGCAAAGCTTGCGAGCCCCTACCGGTTTGGAGTGGAGACCCAACCGCACGAGGGCTGCGCAAGCTCGTCTAGCCACGCAGTTGTGAGCCGAGAGCCCCAAGTCACTCTGACTAGCTGTAAACGCCTGCAGCTTGCATGTCCGCGGACTCAATCCGCTCCTTTAGGGAGTTCAAATAGTCCTCCGCGTAAGATTGTGCCATCGAGACCGGAAGGTTGACGCCGGCCGTCGCGGCTTCTTGAATTGCCTGCTTCGTCAAGCCTTCGCGCATGGCTAGTTTGACCTCCGGGCCGCCGATACAACCCACCGCCTGTGCCGCAAGATTGAGTCCCGCTTCTTCCAGCGCCTGCTTTATGTTGCCGCCTGTGATGGCTGTGTGCAGAAGATTTGCTGCTTGCGCCTCGCTCTCGAGTATCATTGACGCGAGATCGGTCAATTCCCCCAAACCTGGAATGAAGCCGAGTACACCAACTGCCGTCGCAGCCCAGTCAAGCACGTTGGAGCCCACCTTGAGCACTTCATCAAAGGCGTGCATGAAGGCACCTCCGTTTTTCTTGGGTGACTTGACGTCCGGCTGGTCCGCCACGCCCGTCATCATGTCCTTGACGGCCGCCTGGTCGGCAGCCGGCTGAACAGCGTGCTGCTTCAATTGGTGAGCGGTGCGGTTCGCGCCGGACATGTTGCTGAAGAAATGGGTGAAATCGTTACTGCTGATGTTGCCGGAATCGACCGTATGGCCGCCGCCGAAGTCGAAGAACTTGTGGTGGGTCTTGTAGCCTGTGATCGAGTTGTTCAGCAATCCGAACAAGAGAGGATCCGACAACAGCTGGGAGGCCGCCTTTCGCACGTCCGGGGCGAGACTCTTGTCATCGACCATACTAGTGAGCGTCTCCCGGGTCAGGTCACCCTTCCCGAAAAAAGCCGCTTGGTTCTTATTGATCGTACCTAGCGTATCCAACTCGGCATGCGTGAGGTTCATCGATGACGAAGCCATCTGCAAGAAGTCCTCTTTGTGGACCTTATCTACCGAGCCGCCATACAACTGTTTCCATTCCTCTGGATGATTGAGGAAGTATCTCGCGGCTGCGAGAACCTGAGGTGGGCATTTACCCGTTTTAGCCTCGCCATCAACGATCTGCCTGAAATCCGCGAGGCTCAGGTTCTTGGGCAAATTATCAGAATAGCGATAGAGCTCACGCAGTGCGTCGGTCTGGGTCATAACGCAGGGCTGGCCGTTTCCGGTGCCGTCCGACGGAACGTAGTTATGCTCGTAGCGCCGCGCCTGCTGCTCCTGGAATGCAGCCACTTGTGAGTGATGATCGGAGAAGCCGGAGAGATCTCCTGCCTTGATTGTCCCCCCGCAGCGGCCATCGCCTTGTGAGCCTATCGCATAGAAGAGCTCCGGATCCTGCTGCAATGCTTCGATCGCCGTCTTCAGATCCGGCGGTGTGGAGGGGTCCGTCGCCAAATCTACGAGCGACTTCCAATCTAGGGGGCATTTATCTTTATGACGGTTCAGCACCGACACAATCTGCAACTCGGTGTCAGTCAGAGTGCCACTGTTCCATGTAATCCGTGAGCTGGGTACTGGCGCCGCTGCAATCGCAGTGGAGGCCGCAGCAGAGGTTGACTGCGGGGGCTGGCTATACGCTTCTGCGTCCAATGCAGCCCTAACGTCGGGTGGCACGATATTCCCCGTCAGCTGTATGAGCTCCTCCGTCAGGTTCTTAGTCGACTCCGAGGCCGAATCCTGTGGTGCGGAATGATCGCCGGTCGTGTCATTTAAGGCGTAGCTCGCAAGCACCGCCTCGAAACTTGACAGCTCTTGCGCCGGAGTGAGCCCGGGGGCAAGCCCGGACAAAGCCACGTTCGAGTTGGCGGCGAGGGATAGGTTGTTGACTGACATTATACATCCTGTGCTGTGAGATTGCGCCACCGTCCTGTCACACCGTGCAGCCCGAGTTCGCGACGAACACCAAGTGTTGATGGGCAGATCCAACAACTCCTGGCGGCTGCTCCCGGCGGCTGAGTGAGCGTCCAGTGCTCAGGTCCCGATCAACAGGCTCATTGCCTGCTAGATATTCACCCCCTTTTATAGTAGCGGGAGTTAGCTTTCGAGAAGCTGACGGCGCTCAGCGGAATGCGCGAACGGACATGAATGCGGTGTTGCGCAATACCCGCATCCCCCCAAAAGTGTCTGCCACTCCGTCGCGTCCTCACGCGGCAGATGGCAAAAATGGGAACTCGGGCCTGCAATCCGCGGAAGATCGGCGCGGGTTCGTGCAACAAAATTAAATGATACTGCCGCGTCGTCTGGCGATGGCGAGTGGGCGCGCTTACGGCCCGTTACGAGAGGGTTAGCGTCTGCTCCGTCAGCGCCATGAAGCATTATGGGATCAGTCACCGTTTGCCGGCAAATGTACTCAAACGGTTGAGATCGTCGATCGTTGAGTGGAGCTAAAGCCGTAGCCAGCGCAAGAATGATGCTGCCCACCTTTCCAGTTGAAGGCATCACCGTCTAGGTCTCGGGCTCTCATGCCGACAGCATCAGCTTTCAACATGCTCACAAAGAAAGCCGCGACCGCATTGAGCGCCGTTGTAAGCGACTTTTGCTGTCCAATTCATCTCTGGCTTGGGCCGGGCGCGTGAGCCACGTTATCTTGATGCGTCGCCTCGGGCAAAACAGGTCCCTCCGGTCGTCCATCACGAATAACCGTACTTGAGGAGCCCCGAAACAACATCAAGACCGACGCGGGCGCCGGCTTTGCGGTTGTCGTAAGAGTTCGTCGCGCCTGGGCCTCCGCCACTAGGCCGTTGAGCATTTGGTCGACGAGCGCGATGAAGCGAGGCGGACCAGAAGCGAAGACCAGTCCATCTTCCGGTGCGGCTCTCACGACGTAGCGTTCATCGGAAATTTTGAGTGCATCGAGTGCCGCCTTGAATGCATCGAAAGTGACCGGGTTTAAGACAAGCAGGCGACTTTCCGCCTCGTGCGCGTCGGATACGTACAGCACCAGCCCGTCATAGTACCACTGAAGATTATAAAGAGTGGTCACGCGTTCGAGGAAATCTCGCGGCGCGAGATCCGGCATGCGCCCGCGAATCCGCCCCTTTACATGGGTGCTGACATTGATTCGAATATTCAAATTGTTGCCGAACTCCTGCAGTGCGGCCGCGAGATCCTGATCCAGAACTGTGTAAGTATAAGGCGTGGATGGCAGCTCTAGAGTGGCGCCGAGCGCCCTAACCGCGCTCAAGGAGATGAAAACACCAACAATTAGAATGTTCTTCAACGTGTGCAGCCTCGTGGTGTGGTTGAGTATTCCAGGCGGTCATGCGCTGGTACTCTTCCAAAGTTGGAAGACGAACTTCGTCGCAAATTGGAAGCCAATCGTGATTTTTGGATGACGTAGCTCTTGATCCACGTCAGGTTTTGGTCAGCTCGGCTCGCTAGGGTGCCGAGCCGTTCCCGGCAACGACAGCTAATAGACGCGAGAGCAATGATTCCTTCCGTGATGTTTGGCGCGATGCCGATCTCTGCCAACCTCGGCGAGTGTCTCACCGAGGGGTGTTCATCGGCGCCGGGCAACTTTCATGAGCATCTTGCAAAGGCGGCATCGAAACAAGGCGCCGCCTCTTTGGTGGCCGACAGCGCGTTGGCGCCACCTGTACCGGAGGTTCAGCGTGCAGTCGCGCAGACAGGTCCACTGGGCGATCGCATTCTGCAGAATCTTTTTGGAGCGCACTTAGGCAAACCATATCCTTCGACCGGACTCCCTTCGATCGGCGAGCCGGGCCCTTCGAAGAGCGTCCAGCTTGGGCCCGCCGCGCGGCCTATCTCGCGCTTGGACGGAGTCGATGTCCATGTTATCGGAAAACCAGAAGGTGCCGACAATTTCGAGTCGACGTTGCAGAATCTGCGGGATGTTTACAACGGCGTCATTCAGGTTTCGCTCATCTCCAAGAGTGCTGGCGCCGTCGGTTCATCTCTGAATAAGCTGCTATCAGCGGGCTGAGCGGCGGTTGATGGTTCTTTTCGCGCAAAGAAAGATCGGTCGCGGCGCGACTTCTGGAAGGCAGGTGCATGCCGTTCTCCTATTGCCGCTTGTGCTGTTGCTAGCCGGCTGCAAGGCCGATCTCTATACGAAAGTTCAGGAGCGTGAAGCCAACGAGATGCTTGCCCTTCTCCTTAGTAAGGGTGTCGATGCAGTCCGTGTTGTCGCTAAGGACGGTAGCAGCACGATTCAGGTCGAAGAAAAGCAATTGGCCGTTTCGATAGAACTGCTGAATGGCCAGGGCTTGCCGCGCCAGGTGTTTAAGAATCTTGGGGAGGTGTTCAAGGGATCCGGCCTGGTTGCGTCCCCAGTTGAGGAGCGCGCTCGTTACGTTTATGCCCTAAGCGAAGAATTGTCGCGCACAATCAATGATATCGATGGGGTTCTCTCCGCCCGGGTTCATGTTGTCTTGCCGAAGAACGACCTTTTGCGACAGGATGCGACCCCGTCCTCGGCGTCGGTCTTCATTCGACATGGTTCCAATGCGAACCTCTCAGCCTTGTTGCCCCAAATCAAGATGCTCGTCGCCAATGGCATTGAAGGACTATCATACGACAAGGTGGCCGTCGTTTTCGTGCCGGTTGAGCGAGCGCAGCATGAGATGTTCTCTGCACCAGCAGCTGCTTCGATCCACCCGACCAAGTTCACGTCAGCCACCTTTCTTGCGATCGTGGTCGGGGGTGTCGGCGCCGCGGTCGGCATTCTATCTTACGTGCTGCTGAGCACACGTGTGCGCCAGCTAGGTCAATTCTGGCGGAAAGTGCCGAATATTGACACAGCGGCGAGTATGCCCGCCGTCCTAGCCGCTGGCAAAAAGCGGAACTCCGATGCGAGATAGGCCGAATGCAATGTCCGCAACGATGACATCCAACGAACCAAATCATTTGCTCAACCAACATTCCGGTCGGCCGCGGGAGCTTGCTGCGATAATCCATCCAAGCCGTTTTGCTGAACGTCTTGATGCGTCGCTGGCGGCGTCTACAGTGCTGCAACTGCAGAAAACTCCCAGACTACAGGAAAGACTAGTCGAACTGCTCCTAGGCAGTGAACTGGTCTTGAAGGGAAGTAGCTGGGGAAGGGGCGCTTTGCTTGGGCATGATCCGCATCGTGCGGCATTGCTCGCTGGCGGCATTTGGCATGCCCGTTCGGTACTGAAGCTGGTGTCAAAGCATGATCTTGCTCCACTGATCGGAAATATTGGTGCGGAAGCACATGCTTTCGCTATCCGACATGTATCCAGCGCCGTCGAAACCCAATTGATTGTCGATCCGGAGCAACTTTCGCAGCGGATTGCACATGACGGATATGCCTGCCTTGGCGCTTTCCTCAAGCGAGCCTCAGAACTCGACCGTACGCGCGTGCTTCTCTGCTTGCCTGTCGGGACTGCCGCGGAGAGTCCAGCCGCCGAACATCACAAAGCCGCGGGCCAATTGATGTCTTTGGTGATGACCCATTTGGCCGCAGAGACACGGCCGGCATGACCGCGGGTGAGCCAGCATTGCCAGAACGCCCGCAGATACGTCCGGTGGGTCCAGTCATACCAGCCTCGGAACTTGGGATCTGGTGCGATGTGGTACAGACGCGCGCGCTAGCTCAGCGGTATCTACAGCAGGTTCGCAACTGGGCAAGGAACGCTTATCATCGCGAGCAGGCGCGCGGGCACTCCGAAGGCCTGAAGACAGGCTCGGACGAAATGGCGCGGCTGGTTGCTCGAGCTGCTTCTGAGCTGGCGCGGCGAAAAGCCGTGCTGGAACAGGAGCTGCCACAACTTGTCATTGAGGTCCTGAACGACTTGGTGGGCTCGTTCGATCCGGGCGAGATGTTAGTGAGGTCGGTTCGTCACGCTATCGAGCAAAGATATGGCGGTGCGGAATTGCGCCTTCATGTGTCTCCTGTGAACGTCGATGCCATGACATGCGAGTTCGCGTCATTCCATGGAACGCATGGGCGTCCGAAGGTCAGAATTGATCCGGACCCGGCTCTAACGCCGGACCAATGCGTTTTGTGGAGTGAGTTTGGTAATGTCGATCTAGGACTTGCCGCGCAGCTCCGCACACTGCGCCTCGCCCTTGCTCCGCCTGTTCAGGAGGACGAACAATGACTTCCCAAAGGCCAAGCTATGGCAATGCGGCTGCTGAAGGCGCGGTGCACGCAGCATTATCATCTCTGAAATCTACGGCAAAGCATGTCGATACGCGTGCTGTGCGCGGACGAGTCACCCGAGCCGTCGGCACCTTGGTCCATGCCGTGCTGCCCGGGGCCCACGTTGGGGAGCTGTGCCTATTGCAGGATCACAGTACGGGATGGTCACTTGATGCGGAGGTGGTCGGTCTGCTGCCGGATGGAGTATTGCTCACGCCAATCGGCGACATGGTAGGCATGTCTAGCCGTGCGGAAGTGGTTCCGACCGGGCGAATGCAGGAAGTTGCGGTCGGTGCCGATTTGCTGGGCCGCGTCATCGATAGCTTCGGCCGTCCGCTCGACGGGAAGGGGCCAATAAAGACGACCCACACTCGTCCCCTACGCGGCAGGGCACCCAACCCAATGAGGCGGCGGGGGATCGAGCAGCCTTTTCCGCTCGGCGTCCGCGTGCTCGACGGACTTCTGACGTGTGGCGAAGGCCAACGGATCGGAATCTATGGAGACGCTGGTTGCGGCAAGTCGACGCTGATGTCGCAGATTGTTAAAGGCGCGGACGCTGAGGTCACCGTCGTTGCGCTTATAGGAGAGCGCGGACGTGAGGTGCGTGAATTCATCGAGCGCCATATTGGCAATGCCATCGATCGGACGATCGCTGTCGTTGAGACCTCCGACCGGTCGGCAATGGAGCGCGCGCAATGTGCTCATACGGCGACGGCACTCGCCGAGTACTTTCGTGATCAGGGACAGCGGGTCGTTCTCATGATGGATTCGTTGACGCGCTTCAGCCGCGCGATGCGTGAAATCGGCCTAGCCGCGGGAGAACCTCCGACGCGGCGAGGCTTTCCTCCCTCCGTCTTTGCGCTGCTGCCGGCTCTGTTGGAACGTGCCGGTATGGGCGAGCAGGGCTCGATCACGGCCTTCTATACCGTACTTGTCGAAGGTGACGGGACAGGCGATCCAATCGCCGAAGAGTCGCGCGGTATTCTCGATGGTCATATCATTCTCTCACGCGCGCTCGCATCGCGAGAGCATTTTCCGGCCATCGACGTGTTGTCGAGCCGAAGTCGCGTGATGGATGCGGTCGTCTCTGTGTCACATCGAAAGGCCGCCTCTTTCTTTCGAGATCTTCTTTCGCGCTATGATGAGGCCGAATTTTTGATCAAGGTCGGTGAGTACAAGCCAGGGGGCGATCCGCTGACCGACCGAGCAATCGCGTCGATCGAGGACTTGCGGAATTTCTTGCGCCAGGGGCAGGATGAACCGTCCAGCTTTGAGGAGGCCATCACGTGGATGTCGCGTCTTACCGACTGAATCCCAGCCAAGCGTCGAAATTGCGGCTGGTGAAGGACATGAGGGAGCGAAGTGCGCTTCGTCAATTATCCAATACGCAAGCCGAACGCCAAATTGCGGTTAAAGCGATGGAGAAAGCTTCCAAGAATGCCGCCAGCGCCGAGAAACGCCGCGCAAGCCTCGAAGCTGAACTTTATTTAGAACTCGCATCGTCTAACAGGATGTGCGTCACCGAACTCGACCGTAGGCTTCATCTCGTCATTGGACGCCTCACAGCTGAGATCGCAACTGCACGCCAGGTGCTTGAGCAAGCGCGCATCGCTCAACAGCAGGCCCAGGCGGCGGTTGTTGAGGCGCGGGTCGTGTGGGCCAAGCGTTCGGCGGCGAGCCAGAAATGGCAGCAGATTGAGTGCGATGTGCAGCGCTCGACCAACGCTTGCTCGGAGTGTGCAGCTCAAATCGAAACGGACGATGAGGTCTTGCTCCGGTATCAGAGTGGCTCGCGAAGCCAGGCAATTGGCGTTTTGATTTAATGGCTGCTTCTCTTATGTCGGCGCGAACTGCCGACCCCGTGAACATGAGCGCGGAAAATGCGGTCGGTGAACCGGCACGATTCGTGCCGCGGCTAAGATTGTCGCATAGCGCGGTCTCGTGCCTCAATTTGATGGCCCCCCGGCGAACGGTTCTGAAGAGCCGCCTTGGCGATACGCCGGTCTCGATATGTATTAACCGGCTTGTGTGGCAGGCGCAGCAATCGACCGCGCCGATGCTTGATTGTGTATTTCGCGTCGGAGCCGAAATGGCCGTCTTGTCGGTGCCGCGCCAGTTGGCGGAGGCATTGATTTCGACAGTGCAGCATGGCCTTACGTTACCTTCGGACCCAGCCCGCTCTTTCGTCCTCGAACTTGCGCTTGAACCATGGTTCACTCGAGTAGAGCATCTGCTAGCGCAGGATTTGCAAATTATCCGCATCGACGAAGCAACGATGGAAGGTCCTTATCTGGAACTCGACATCGTCTACGGGGCGCTCGTGGGCAAGGCGCGGCTGTTCCTATTCTCGTCTCTTGAGGGTCCGGTTCCGGCTGCCTTCTGTAAGTTAGGCGAGATGCTTGGCCAATTGCCCCGAGAAATGCGCAAGCTTTCCCCGGAGTTGCCCATCATGGTTGCCAGCGAGATTAGCTCGCTGCGCGTGTCCGTCGGGCTTCTTCGCCAAGCACAAACTGGCGATGCGCTGTTGCCGGACGTCATTCCCTTTGCGAGCGGTCAGGTCATCCTGACTGCGGACAAATTGTGGGCGCCGGCGGAGATTGCTGGCGACAGACTAATCTTGCGGGGACCCTTCCGCCTGCAACCCCACCCTCTCAAGAGTGCATATATGACAACACGACCCCAAACCCAGCCATCGACCCTGCCCTCGGAAACCGACATCGACAGCATTGAGATTACGCTCGTGTTCGAATGCGGCCGTTGGCCTATCCCGCTGGGTACGTTGAGGAGCGTCAACGAAGGGCATGTCTTTGAACTTGGCCGTCCCGTTGACCGTCCGGTTGACATTGTTGCCAATGGTCGATTGATCGGCCACGGCGACATCGTGCGTGTCGGGGAGGAACTGGCCATCAGGCTACGTGGTGGGTTGGCGGTCAATGACTGACATTCAGCCAGGCATTCCTGCACTTCTTGCAGCGACGGTCGGTCTCGGTCTGCTGGCGTTCGCAGTTGTCACGACGACGGCATTCATAAAAGTTTCCGTCGTTCTCTTCCTCGTGCGCAACGCGCTCGGAACCCAATCCATACCCCCGAACATCGTTCTGTATGGCGCTGCATTGATCCTTACGGTCTTCATTGGTGCTCCAGTGCTGGAGCAGATCTACAACCACGTTACCGCCCCGCAACTTCACTACCAAACGCTCGATGACTGGGCGACAGCCGCTAAGGAGGGAAGCGAGCCGCTGCGCGCTCACCTGAAAAAGTTCAGCAGTGAGGAGCAGCGCACGTTCTTCCTGTCATCCACAGAACATGTTTGGTCAGAGGAGATGCGGGCAAACGCTACAGCGGATGATTTTGCGATTCTTGTACCGTCCTTTCTGATCTCGGAATTAAAGCGTGCCTTTGAAATCGGCTTCCTTCTCTATCTTCCATTCATCACGATTGATCTGATTGTAACGACGATTCTGATGGCCATGGGCATGTCAATGGTATCGCCCACAATGATATCTGTTCCTTTTAAGCTCTTTCTGTTCGTCACGATCGACGGATGGTCGCGGCTCATGCACGGGTTGGTGTTAAGTTACGCCACGGCCGGAGGTTAATATGGACGAGACCAGCATCCTCACGCATTTGACCCGATCGCTCGTCCTCTTCATGATGTGGGTTCTGCCACCGCTCCTAGCAGCTCTCGTGGCCGGCTTGGGTGTTGGCATAATACAGGCGGCAACGCAGCTCCAGGATCAAACCTTGCCCCTAACCGTGAGGCTCCTCGTCGTCGTCGCCGTGCTCGTTCTGTTTTCTCGGGTGCTGAGTGCGCCGCTTATCGAACAGGCCAAACATATCTTCACGGAGTTCCCCTCTCTCACATCGAGGTATTAGTGAGGAACCGAAGGCCGAGTTTGTGAGGACAAAACCGCCCATCGACATCACCGGTGAATTACCAAAGTGGCTGGCCAGTTTGTCGAGCGAGCATGAGAGTATGGGGATCGACGGCCTACCCTGCGGGCTCGCAGTGCGGCTGGTGCTCTCGTTGAGCGCTATTAGAACGAACACCGCCGACTATTTGCGGCCTTGGCGTCAAACATTAAGGCACGGCGAGCGGAACCGGTTAGATTAGCTGAGGCGAACAACGAGCGCCGCGAATGCATGCTTTGTCACCCACCGAGGCGCAAGCTCTAATTCAGAGTGCTGTCGAGTTCGTCGTTGCAGCGGGCCTTAGCGCTGCGCGGGCCTTAGGCATTATGTTGGTGCTTCCCGTATTCACGCGGCCGCAGATTAGCGGGATGATCCGCACAAGCTTGACGATCGTGATTGGACTGCCATGCCTTGCGCATGTCAAGGCCGGTCTGCAGACTCTAGATCCGGCCACCCGTCTGGCCGCGGTCGCGTTCCTCGGTCTCAAAGAGATATTCGTCGGCCTGCTGTTCGGGATGTTCCTAAGTATACCGCTATGGAGCATCCAGGCAGTTGGCGACATCATTGACACGCAACGGAGCGTTTCAAGCCAGTTGGACGATCCTGCGACGCGCAGCCAGGCCTCCGCCACGGGTCTCTTTCTCGGAACTGCTGGGGTTACTATTTTCGTTGCGTCTGGAGGTCTACAGACGATGGTTCGGTGCCTGTATGGCAGCTATCTGATCTGGCCCGTGTACCGGCTACTACCTCCTCTGACAATGCAAGGGGCAATGGAAGTTGTAGCGCTTCTCGATCATATCATGCACACGGCCCTGCTATTTTCCGGACCCGTGCTGGCTCTGCTGCTCCTGATTGAGATATCCCTCATGTTGCTAGGGCGGTTTGCGCCGCAAATTAAGCTGAACGACCTCTCCCCCACCATCAAGAACGCCGCCTTTGGCATCATCATGGTGAGTTACACCGTCTTCCTCATGGAATACATGGGAACGGAGATTATCCAGTCCTACGGAGTGCTGGAGTGGCTCGGGAAGTTCCTAAAATGAGCGACTCGAGCGAAGAGAAGAAGCGTCCGCCAACTCCCAAGAAGCTACGGCAGGCGCGTAAGAAGGGACAGATCCCGCGCAGCGCCGATTTTGTGAGCGCGCTTAGCATTTGCGCCGCATTCGGCTGTCTATGTTTCCGAGCGGGCGCGATCGAGGGCGTATGGCGTGAGGGGGTGCGGCTCGTCGACAAGCTGCAGGGGCAGCCCTTCAACAGTGCGGTCCAGCAGGCACTGGTCGGATTGATCGAACTTTCGTTGACGAGCGTTGCCCCAATCATTGGAGCGGCCGTGGCTGCAGGCATTCTAGCCAGTGTCTTGGCTGCTGGTGGGCTGACGTTCTCCGTGGAGCCGCTGAAACCAAGCCTTAAGAAATTGGATCCAATCAAAGGGCTCAAACGGATTGTCTCTCAGAAGTCGCTTGTCGAGCTTGGTAAGTCGTTGATCAAAGTGTTCCTTCTCGGCGTAACGCTGTTTTTCACCTCACTCGCAAGTTGGAAGGCGCTGGTGTACCTGCCTGTCTGCGGTTTGGGTTGTTTCAGCTTTGTATTCAAAGAGGTCAAATTCTTAATTGAAATTGCTGCTGGGGCGTTTCTGATCGGCGGCTTGACCGACCTGCTAATTCAGCGCTGGCTATTCTTGCGTGACATGCGCATGACGGAGAGTGAAGCGAAGCGCGAGTCTAAGGAGCAGGAAGGCAACCCACATGTAAAGGGCGAACACCGCCGGCTTCGTCGGGAATCGGCGAGTGAGCCGCCGCTCGGAGTCAATCGGGCCACATTGATACTGACGGGCCCCGCGATGTTAGTTGGACTGCGCTACGTTCGTGGACAGACCGGAGTGCCGGTTTTGGTATGCCGCGGTGAGGACGAACTTGCTTCACAGTTGTTTGATCAGGCGAGGGCGCTGCATCTGAGCATTATTCAGGAACCTGCTTTGGCGCGTCAGCTGATCCGAAAGGGAATAATGGGCAAGGCCGTTCCGAAGGACTGTTTCGAGGGGGTTGCAAAGGCAGTCTTTGCCGCTGGCCTGGTCTAGCTTGGCGCGGCAATGCGATGCATTCGGGCGTGTTAGTCAAAGACGTCCAGTCGCTACTTGATCTGTAAGTCACGTCGTCTGGAAAGGCGGAAGCAGATCGTGGCGTCTGCGGAAGTTGGCCGCCAGAGTATCGCCAATGCTCTTGCCGCTCAGCCATTGAGAGTGCTCATTGGGCTTCTGACGCAATGCGATTATGAGTGTCACTTTCCAAGTGGCTCTTGTTGCCTGCGGCGAGACCTCCCCGTGCGGTAAGCGGAAGCACCGCACGGTCACCACTGGTTGGCAAGATAGCTCTGTTCTCGAGCAAGTCGCCGGGATCGTTGACCGTGACCGCGAGGTTATTGCGGATCGAACAGCCGAGCGTTGGATTGAAAGAATTGTCGTCTACTGAAGGGCCGATGATTGAAAGGGATGGACAGAGCGGAGGACGTGCTTCGTAAATGATCGCCTCGATTTGGACACCGAAATGGCTGGGCAGATCTACGGGGGAAGCGGACCGGCGAATATTATAGGCGGGAACGCCCATCTCGCGGGCCTCATGAGCCACCTGCGTAATGAGCCGGGGCGAACCACTGACGTCCAGATGGAGTGCATCCCGCCGACCGCGGCTGGCGTTCGCAATGAAATTACGCAGACCATACCTCTCGGCGCGACGAAGGCTCTGTAGTCGCAAGATACTGGTCTTCTGCTCCACTTGAATCGCTTGATCAGTCGGCTCAGAATAGATCGCAGCATTATGTGTGCATCCGCCTACGGTTGCCGCTACGGCAATCAAGTGGCCCAGGTTTCGCAAGGTCATTAGCGGTCCTCATTCGATAACAAAGCCGGCTCCGCCGGTCGCGTCTGGTTCGGTGCGGGAGCCTCGCGGCTTCGCGGGGGACGCGCCAACGTATTCGTTAAAATGCGCCCCCCGTCTGATGGCGGCCGGAGGCGGTCAGTCGGCGCGCTTATCTTGGCGGCAGATGATGCTGGCCGCACGATGTAAGGGGTAACGACGATGACAAGCTCCGTCTCCTGCTTCTGAAATGAGGAGGACCGAAACAGTGCACCAAGGATCGGGACATCGCCTAACCCGGGAAACGTGCTGATGTCGGTGTTGAAATTGCGTCTTATGAGCCCGCCGATTGCAAAGCTCTGACCGCTGGCAAGCTCGACAACAGTACTGGCACGTCGCGTGGAGAGGCCAGGCAGAGACATTCCGTTGATATTGACTTCACCTTCTTTGGATAACTCACTGACTTCAGGCTTGACGTGGATATTGATCTGATTGTTGCTGAGAACGGTCGGAACGAACTCCAGACTGATTCCGAATTGACGGAATTGAACTGAGAGTTGACGATTGTCCTGCATGACCGGAATTGGAAATTCGCCGCCTGCCAGGAAGCTTGCTGATTCGCCGGACATCGCGGTAAGAGTTGGCTCCGCCAATACCGACGCGAGATGCTCGTTGGCGAGGGCGTCAAGTACAGCACTGATGTTCGTGCTGCCAACGCCGACTCCGACACTTGCCGTGCCGCCACCCCGGCTCGCACCGGAACCGCCAGGCTTGCCACTGCTAAACCCGAAAATGACCGCTCCGTTTTGGCCCGATGCAGAGAGGTTGATGCCAAGCTCCTTCACGGCGCTGCGCGAGACTTCCGCCACGCGCACGCTAAGCGTCACTTGCAATGAGCCGGCCACTTGGATGTTGTTGACGACCAGCGCGCCCGCGCCCAGAAATTGCTCGGTAATCTTCTTGGCGCGCTCAACGACGTCGACACTTGGTGCTGTCCCTCTCAGAATTGCGCCGCGTGGCGTATAGGTGACTTGGATCGGATGGTCCCCGAGCTCAGCCTTTAGTGCAGCACGCAAATCCTCGATAGGCTGGGTAACGACAACACGTAACTCGGCTAACGCTTCTCCATTGTCGTTCAAAGCAAATAGGCTGGTCCGTCCCGACTGTTTTCCAAAGACGAAGATGGTTGTATTCGATGGGGCCTGGTAGTCGGCTATCGTTGGGTCGGCAACGAATATGCTGGCCGCCGGCGCCGGAAGATGAATCGTCTGGCCCTGAGAGGAGGAAAGATTCAAGACCCCGCTAAGGCTGTCAGTTGTTGACCGTGGCGACGCCTGATTAGGGTCGCGCTTTATCTGAGCTGCGGTAGTGGGCGGCAGCACGAGAGGAAGCGAGCAAACGACATACAGAAGGCGCGAGCGAATAGCTGAGGTGACCGCCGTCGGCCATCGGCAGCTGCGAACATCAAGGGGGAACTTCAACTGAGCGTCGTTTTCAAGTGTGGCGGCAAGGCAGCGGATCGTTCTTCAGTTCAAGCGCGTAGCCGACGCCGCGCGCGGTTTTGATTCGTAGCGTTGTGCCGGACTTGCTCAAATGTGTGCGCAATCGATAGATCCCGACTTCTAAGGCATTGGTCGAGACTTCATCGTCAAACGCATAGAGGCTTTCCTCTAGCAACGCTCGCGGCACGGTGCGGCCTGCTCGGCTGAGCAGATGTTCGAGAATGCAGACTTCGCGGCGCGCAATTCTGAGTGGCCGACCGTCAACTGAGACTTGCCGGCCAATAGGATCGAAATGTAAGTTCCCGAAGGTGATCACGGGTGCCGTCAATTGCGTCGATCGTCGCAAAATGGCGCGCATTCGAGCAATAAGCTCATCGATAGACACCGGCTTAGGAAGAAAATCGTCGGCGCCACCATTGAATATCGCGATCCTGGTCTCAAGATCGCTCAGGCTGCTCATCATCATGGCAGGCATTGAATATCCTTCACGTCTCAACTGTTTCAACCAGTCCAATCCATTTCCGTCCGGCAGAGCCAACTCGAGCAAGAGAATGTGATAGCTGGCACAACTCAGCGCGGTCTCCGCTTCGTCAAGAGTAGAGATGAGGTCCACGGCAAAACCGCGAACGAACAGGGTTTTCTTGGCGGCTCGCACGAAGGCGGCGTCCTGATCGACCAGTAGGATTCGCATTGTGGTCGCCTATAGTGCGATTGTGTCGAGGCCTGAGCGCATCACTGTCGGCACGGAGCTACGATGATCCCCCCGCCTGGTCGAGCAGCTGCAATTGTCGAGCATTTGACTGAAGAGAAAATCGAACCGCACGAGTAGCTGCGTCCTCCTTGTAAAGAACGGATACGACTTACGAGGCTTCAGGTAGGATCGAAAAATCAATTTTCTTGATAGTGTTCATCCAAGCCGCGAATAGGTTGCAAAGGGAATGCACGTAGCGGCGCGGAGAGTCAGCGCCTAGCTCGCCGCGAGCCGATGAATAAGCGGAAGCAGCAACGCTCTTATGCGTTGGCTTGCCGCGTCGAAAAACAGAACCGCGAGCATCGGGCGTCGCTGTTGACGCGCAGGTTGGGTGCCGGCGCTCGATTGTGCGTCAATGTGTTCCGCTATGGCCCAGGACGTCCCATCGGCTCAACGCTTTGAAGGAGGGGGCCTCGAACGTCTCGTCCTCTTTCCGCTTCGGCCAGATCGAGGAGCCGTAATAATCGTATCGCGGCGCCGGGGATTTCGTACAGCAACGCGTGCAAGTCCAAGCTGATCAGCTTGTACGGTCAAGCCGAAGCGGCACGACGCGCTTGCTGAAGGAACTCAGCTTCTTAGGGCTGACACCCCGAAAGGGATCGACCCCTTCAAAAAGTACCGATGGAATTTGTGGCGAATCTGGCCGGAAAGCGGTTAAGGCCGTCACTCAAGGCCCTGAAGGCGCCGGCGGTGTGACTAGGGAACCCGCAGCGTTAGCTCTTGAGACTGCGGCTAATCGCCAGCGCTTCGCTATCTAACGAGTGGTCTGCTGCTCAGCTCGTGCATCCTTCTGCGGACGGAAGCGGCATTCGGGCCGTCGAGCGGGAAGCACGCGAAAGCGCCCTGAATCGGAGCCGGTGGTGCCCAGTGCCAAAGCTGCTTGCCAGCGAGGCGTCGTGATCGTCTGCTCAGCTTCGATTCTGTTGCGATCCGATCGAACGCTTCGCCTTCCTCAGTTTGAGGTTCATGCGGGGTGAACATTCAACTTCGCCAGGTTAGATACAAACTCACGGTCCCAGCAGTCGGTGTCAAGAACCCGATGGCCATGCGACCCGAAGGTGTGCCCTGCAGCATTCCGTGAGCCGATCCGAATGCGGCGATATCCAGATATGCCGAGCGAAAGTTTCGTCGAGGCATCGAGCCGTTTAGCTTTCGACAATAAGCACGATCGTACTTGTCGACCCGATTTCACACGGCTAGTCAAATTCCAATCATGACACGACTGGCAGGACAAATTGAAAGGATGCGCCCGGCTCTTGCTTCTGGACGATCGACAGGCGGCCTCCGTGAGCTTCTACGATCGAGCGGCAGATCGACAGACCCATTCCAAGGCCGGTAGATTTGGTGGTGAAGAACGGATCTAAGACTCGGATCCTATCACCCTCAGCGATGCCGACGCCGCTATCAGTCACGGAGAGCTGCACGCGGCTCTCATTGTCTCTGGATGACTGAATCATCAGTTCGCGCGCTCTGTCGTCAACAGCTTGCATGGCCTCTACTCCGTTCATCACCAGATTGATGATTACTTGTTGCAGCTGAACCCGGTCACCGAGAATTTTGGGAAGTGATGGTGCTAGCTCAGTTCGCAAGGTCACTTGGTGGTTAATCAGCTCACGCGTTACCAGCGCGATAGAGTCGTTCACAACCTCATTAATGTCTAGCGCTACCATCTCGATATCACCGTTCCTCGCGAGTGTGCGGACCCTGCGAATCACTTCGCTTGCGCGCATAGCGTCATCAATGATCCACTCTACGGATCTGTGCACGGCGGAAATGTCGGGAGCTTCGCGACGTAGCCAGCCAAGGCACGCATCGGCGTTGCTGATTATGGCCGTGAGCGGTTGGTTCACTTCGTGGGCGATAGAGGCTGTTAGTTCCCCCAGCGCCGTCAGGCGCGTCACATGCGCAAGATCCGCCTGTGCCTTTCGCAGTCCTTGTTCAGCCTGATCGGCGCGAACTTTCGCCGTGATATCAGTGGCCACGCCTCGGTAGCCGAGAAAATGGCCGCTTACATCAAATAAGGGCCTGCCGCTGCTCTGGAAGTAGATTGGTGACCTGGTCCTCCCCACGGTACGATAGACCAGATCGCGAAATGGAAGATGGGCATTTAGCGTTATTTCATGCTGCCGCCACTTCTCGGGCTCTTCTTCAACGTCGCTCGCAATCTCCCAGCAACGCAGGCCGATGACCGCTCTTGCCAAGAGGTCCGTAGCGTTGGTGTGCTCCGACAAGGTGTACCGGTGATCCGGCCCGGTCTCCCATAACCAGTCAGAAGCAGTTGCGGCGTAGTCACGAAAGCGCTGCTCGCTCTCGCGTAGCGCAGCAAGAGTGTCTTCCAATTGTTGTTTGGCTGCGTGCTGCTCAGTGACATCCATGTGCGTTCCGACGAGTTCGACAGTTGAGCCATCGCTTGCCAGCACGGCGTGCGCAACAGCATGTATGTGTCGTATCGCGCCGTCGGGAAGACAGATTCGGAAATCGTATTCAAAATTCCCTGTTTTTTGTTCAATGGCCTGACGTTGGATTTCCTGTTGCCGCGGCAAGTCGTCTGGATGAATCCGCGATCGGATGGCCTCAATGGTCACCGGCTCATCCGGGTCAAAGCCAAATAGACGACTGACTTCGGCGGAGCGATAAGCAAAACAGCGACGGTTGCAGTCCCACGACCAGGTGCTCGTGCGACTGAGCTGCTGCGCGTCGACCAGATAGGCCTCGCTACGGCGCAGTTGTTGTTCCGTCTGCTTTGCTGTCGTGACGTCCGTGGCCGCCCCGACAAACTCGATATTCCCGGACGCGGTTCTCGTAGCACGTGCCACCGCGTGAATGTACTTTATCGAGCCGTCGGGCATCAGCAATCGGTATTCGTGCTCGAAATGCTCGCCTCGAAGGGCCCGATTCAAAGTGTCTTGGACAGAAGTCTTGTCTTCTGGGTGAGTGCGGTCAATGACGTGTTGCGCCGTTACTTTGGTCTCTGGATCATACTGGAATATCCGAAAGCTTTCCTTCGACCAAAAGACCTCGCCGGTGGCCACGTTCCAGCCAAAGCTGCCTGTGTGGCTCAATTCTTGCGCCTGAGCCAAATGCGCTTCGCTCCGCTGAAGAGCAAGAACCGTCCGCTTCTGTTCGGTGATATCTTCGCAGGCAATGAGGACGATGGGCTTATCGTCGGCCCACAAGATCGCCTTGGCAGTCTCGCGCACCCACAGCACCGAGCCGTTCCTACGGACTTTCTGGATTTCCCATGTACGCGATTGGCCGATATATGTAAGGCATCGCTCGATGGATTTGCGAACGACCTCGCGATCGTCTTTCAGAAAGACTCTGAACACCGATTGGCCGATCAGTTCCGCGGGCGTATAGCCGAGGTGGATCGCGCCGAAACTATTGACGTTCAGGACGGTTCCGGTTTCATTGACCATGAAGTACATGGCCGGGTTATGCTCAAAGATCTCGCGCCAGAGTTTCTCTCGGTTGCGCAGATCGTCCGCGCTGTGCCTTAGCTCGGCGGCGACCTCACGCGCTGCTTCCTTTTCGTAGCGGAGTTTTGCGATCAGGCGCGTTCCGATGATGGACGCAGTAAGGAAAGCGATAATCACCAAAAGCTCGTGAGGGGCGTCGATCTGGGGATTGAACGTGAGGACGTAAATTAAAGCGCTGACGGCGACTATGGAAAGCGCCAACGATGCGACGAAAGTGCCAATCAGCGAAAACACCAAAATCACGACCAAATAGACAAGCGCTGTGGCTGCGAAAGGGCTATGAAGATACAAGGAAGCTAGCGT
The DNA here is from genome assembly GCF_004114975.1 of Bradyrhizobium guangdongense. Lineage (NCBI taxonomy): Bacteria > Pseudomonadati > Pseudomonadota > Alphaproteobacteria > Hyphomicrobiales > Nitrobacteraceae > Bradyrhizobium > Bradyrhizobium guangdongense. The sequence continues at coordinate 904,413 of NZ_CP030052.1, read as the reverse complement.
CAATGCCGCGAGCGTAATGCTAGCCAAAATAAATTGCGCCGATGAACGTCCAAACGCGATGAGCCAATTAAACATGCTTGTATCCGTCCGGCCCTTCTGGCGGGATGATTAAAATGCAGGAATTTGTTCGAGCCGCCGGACAAGCGCTCCTGAGCGCTTTCTACGTCGGCCGCCGAAATCAGCATAGCCAAAAAAAAAGGCGCATTACAAACCTTCGTATAGTTCTCTTACATGGTAGAAATCGTACGCTCACATAGTAAATCAATGGCGTATCGTGCTTTTAGCGGTCCTCCTCGTTGGCGGCAATGCTACAATCTGGATTGCCGCGGCGAGTGGCAGAGGAGTGCAAAACCAAACGGTGGACGGATGGCCGCGGGGCATTGCTGAGTCTCAGGGATTTTGAGGAGGCCGTGTGTCGTTCCGGAAAGGGCCGGGCGAAAGCCTTTTGAGCGGCTCCTTCTGATGGAGAGGAAGAGGGTGGACGGGCTAGTGTGAGCCAATCGCGAGAGCGTGCCGGCGGTTCGATCCGGATCGCTCTCCTCAGGTTTGTCATGTGCTCGAGCCATCCGATTGTAAGGCTGGTGGCTGTCCTAACGTTCTCGTCCACAGCGCCCCTTCTGCTCTCCGTATAGCTCGCTGTCTACCTGCAAGCCTTGACGCTCGCCGTAATTTTAGGCAGCGCCATGGAGATTAATTCGGTCTTGTCGATCTGCTCAAGGCAAACCGCCTAGATGCCTCCGACCAACTGAAGTCCAATTCCTTTGTTGAATTGGCTCGCTCATTCGGGCCAGAATTTGATTCACGTTTCCTATATCGGCGATACCCCGGAGCTTCTCGGGATTGGTAGCTGCCTTTGGGAAGGTAGCTGGCAACGTTTCTAAGATGTGTACGCGTGCAGACAGCTCGAGTTGCACAGGAGGGGTAGCCGAGCGTTGGACGCCAGCCGCTTGACTTGGCACGTGCCGCTATTGTCCGTCCAACGGTCGGCGCCAAGGGAGCCATAGAATGGTCGGCCGACGGCCTCGCGCAAGGGGGCGCCAGCAAATGGACCGACGCTGTCAAGATGGAGACCTCCTCGACATTATCCGCGAAAGCTGGCGGCTTGGCGATGTCGCGAAGTCGCAGATGCGGCACTGCTTTCTCAACTTGCCTCGATCGGATCGAGGCCTATCAGCCAAGGTACCCACAATAGGTCACTAGCCAGCTCCTCCGCCGGCGGCGCGCCTCGTCGCCATGTCGCAGCCGGGCGGGTTCGTCGTGCAAGGGGCGGAGCCCAAGCGCTGAAGTTCACAAAGGCCGATTTTAATGACGCTGAATGCGCGCAGCAGGCGAGTGGACTGATATGCTGTATTCTCCTTGCAATAGGCGGGAGAAGACGGTTTGGCCAACATTTTTGTGGGCCCGCGCAAGTGCGCTTGGGGCCAGCGCCGTGGCCGTTCGTCTAATCAAGCCGTCAAGGTCCGCTGTGCCCATGTCAAGATGCGCCAGGCTTTAGACTTCCGAACGGAAACGGATAGCATCGGGGCTGGCGACCCTAAGAACAAGCAATCTGGATGCAAATTGGTTAGTCGCCTTCAAGAAACCAGCCGCTAAGGCCGGCTTTCTGTTTGTCACATAGCGCTTTATGTCCGGACCACTTGGGTGTTCGCAAGCGTTGTCGAAATGCATTCAGGTGCATTCGCGAGGCTGGATGTCGTGGACGAGGTGAGCGATGTGGCGCCAAGTGTCCTCAATGTCACGCTTCTGAGCTTGCCGCGTCTAGTGGGGCGTCGTGTCGAGAGGATGCAATTTAGGGATCAAGAGAGCACGACGGCTGACCTCCGTATCGTTACTCGACTTACGGGATCATGAATCGTCTCGCGTCAAGCACGAGCGCGGATGCAGAGGCTAATCTTCAATGCGGAATTAGGTAAGTCCCCTGGCGCTGACATAGAAGATCATCGACCTCGTCGTTTAGTGCGCGTGCTGCCCTTCGCCTTTCGCCGGATTGATAGTGCCGAACGATATTGCAAAGTGTGTGCCGCTCGTAACACTTACATAGTATTCCTCCGTTGAGGGCCGCCTTGTTTGACGGAGGCGAACGCTGCAGGTCCTAGGGGTAATCCTAGGAGAAGCGCTATGACGATTTCGAGGGCGGAGGTGATCACATCGGTCGAGCGGCGGCGCCGGTGGTCGCGGGATGAGAAGGAACGGCTAGTTGCAGCATCGCTCGAGCCCGGAGCCAATGTTTCCGAGGTGGCTCGCACGGCCGGCCTTCATGTGAGCCAGCTGTTCCGGTGGCGCAAAGAGCTTTGTAAGCACGGTGAAGCGAGTATAGCGGCCGTTCGTGCCGGTCGAGAGTCGGCCGTCTGTGCCGCCGCGGGAGGTTGCCGAAGCCCCTTTGGCGACGACATCGGGGCGTCGACGGAAGAGCCAAGGCATCATCGAGATTGATCTTGGTACCGGACCCCGCATCCGGATCGATGGCGAGGTTGATGGAGTGCGCATTCCAGGGATGGTGATGGAGACGCGCTGCGTCGTGTTCTCGATGCTTTGGTGCGCCGATGATTCCGGTTCCGGCGGGTGCGCGAGTGTGGCTGGCGACCGGCCACACGGATATGCGCCGAGGCTTTCCGTCCTTGGCGCGCCAAGTGCAGGAGGTGCTGCGCAAGGACCCGCTCAGCGGTCACCTGTTCGTCTTCCGTGGTCGCCGAAGCGATCTTGTGAAAGGTGATCTGGCACGGTGTGCTGCAGAGCATGAAGGAGGTGAATATCCGAATTTGATGCGTACAGCTTTATGAGAGATGGAGGACGGCCCTCCTGCATCGGTGTTCCAGGCGCAGGTGCAAAACCACGACACTGTGGCTTCGTTTAAAAGGCGCGGTCATCAGCAAGTGTTGCAAAAGTCCCGGGTTTACGGGGCAGGTACGTATCCAGAAGGCGAGCGAAAGCAAATCTTCCGATGACGCGTCGAAAATTACTAAGGCGTCGCCAAAATCAGGGGCGCGTGCCATCCCTGAGATCAATCCGTGAGACGCCTGGATTACTGCGCGGATGGCGACCGGCGTTTAGGGGACGCGATCTGGATACAGGCTCTTGTAGAGAACTGCAGGAACCAGTCGTTGTGATGCCAAGGGAGAAGTTCAAGCGGCGCACACCGCGAAGCAAGCTGCTGCTCGACGACATGCACGCCTGGCTGCTGCGCGAGCGAGAAACCCTCTCGCGCTCTTCCGAGGTCCTGAAGCCTATGAATTACATGCTCAGGCGCTGGGCCGACTTTGCGCGCTTCCTCGACGATGGCAGGATCTGCCTCAGCAACAATGCCGCCGAAAGAGCGCTGCGGCATCGCCTTGGGAAGGCGCAATTGAACCTTCGCCGGCAGCCTGCGCGGCGCCGAACGCGCCGCCATCATGCTGACGATGATCACTACCTGTCGTCTTAACGATGTCGATCCCAAAGCCGGGCTTGCCGACGTCCTCGCCCGGATCGTCGATCTTCCCGCTTCGCGTCTGCACGAACTGCTGCCCTGGGAATGGAAGCTCCCGCGCCAAGCCGACGAACCTACCGATCAGCAAGCTGCCTAACCTTCACGCAGCGCTATCATAGCGCTACCCGGCCCCCGCGCGCATGCGTCAATCAGGCGACCTTCGTCGTCTTTCAATTACCCACGAATGCTTTATTCGATTGCGGTAGCCCTGATCGAAAAATCTTGAATCGGATGAATCGCTTGTGATTCATTGTCGAGCACCTGAATCGCGACGGCGAGGTGCCTTGATGTGTTCAAGTGGAACGACATCTCGTTGGTCGGCCGGCCCGGATGGTCGCCAGGATGATGGTGATGAAAGCGCCGTCGAACACTGGACGGAGCGCGAGATCGACAAGACAGCTTTCAAGGATGCTCGTCTTGGTCAACGATTTGGCGAGCTGTTGAAGCAAATTGGTGACGGTATGGGCGGGAGCATACCGTTCGCGCGTCAGGACTGGGCGAACACGAAGGCGGCCTACCGCTTCTTCGCCAACGAGCGCGTGGAGGAAGCCGACATCCTCAGCGGCCACTTCGCCGCCACACGCGCACGTTACGATGATTGTACAGGCCCAATTCTCCTCATTCAGGACACGACGGAATTCTCCTATCAACGCGCGAACACGAGCGCCATTGGCCTAACCAAGAGCGTCAACAGCGGTCGGAACAAGGACGGTCGTTGGCGCCATCACACGGTCTGCGGAATGCTGATGCATTCCAGTCTCGCTGTGACTGTCGAGGCTTGCCGCTGGGATTGGCGGCGGTGAAGTTCTGGACACGAAAAAAGTTCAAAGGCAGGGCGCAGCTCAAGAAGAAGATCAACCCGACCCGCGTTCCGATCGAGAAGAAGGAGAGCGTTCGCTGGCTCGACAATCTCAGGCAATCGATCGAGCGGCTCCGACAGCCGGAGC